>CALLYL010000404.1 GCA_937859535.1 uncultured Myxococcales bacterium | reverse complement strand
TAGGGGCGGGAGTAGGTGTTTGCACGGCCATGGCGGAGCACCGTAGCACAAGCCAAACTTTGCTAGGCCTGGGTGCTTCGGGATACGCCAGCCGTCGTGGTAAGCTGACGGCCTAGCCATGTCTGCGCGGCACTTGATCGGGCGAGGGGGGGGCTTACAGGGTGGACCTCGCCGTCAGTTTTGGAAGGTGGTGTCGCGGGTCATCTCGATCATCGCGGTGGTGGCGGCTTGCCTTGCTCCTCAACCCAGCGAGGCGAGGCCTCGCAAGCCACCGCTGGTGCAGCTTTCTCCTGCGGAGAAGCTCACCGAGCAGGGATTGCAGGCGCTGACGGAAAAGGACTACTCGCGGGCCTATGCTGCGCTGTCCGAGGCTTTTCGGCTGGCACCGAGCGCCGAAGGACTGCTGCACCTGGGACGGTTGGCGACGGTCGAGCAGCGGAATCTGGAAGCCCAGGACTTGCTGAGACGCTATCTTCTGGATCCAGCCCGCAAACCTGACGAACCGATGGCGCAGTTGGTGCAGGGCGTGATTGCCGGACCATTGCCACCGGCGGGGCGGGTGATTGTGCTGGCCGATCCCGGTGCGCTGGTCTCGGTCGATGAGCGCCTGGTGGGCGTGCTGCCCTTGCCATCGCCGCTGCTGCTGTCTCCTGGCGATCACCGACTGGTCATTGAGTATCCCAACAAGCGCTTGAGCGGTCAGGTGGCGATCTCCGCAGGTCGGCAGTTCGAGGTTCGGTTCGACCGGGGCACCGGCACACTGCTGGTGTCGCTCTTGCCGGCAATCCTGACGGTGAATGACCTTGGCACGACGCTACCCGAGGCTCAGTCGGATCTGGCAACGACCATCGAGCAGTCGGTGCGCTCCGTCGAGCAGACTGTACTACCGGTGGATCAAGCGCTGCTGTCGGCTCCGCATCTTCGAGACTGCACGGGCAAGGCCAACTGTCAGCAGCTCTTGGCGCAGAAAGTAGACGTCGAGTACATCCTTCATGCGTCGCTGCGGCGGATGGACAAGGGGGAAGGTTACTCGCTGAAGCTGGCGGTGCGGCATCGCGATATCACCGATCCAGCGGCAGCGGTCGAGACCAAGTGCCCGCGCTGCACTCCCTCCGAGGTTGTGAACCTGCTCGGACGCACGTTGCCATCGCTGCTCTCTGGTGCTCTCAAACGGAAGAGCAGTACCTTGACGGTGACGACCCAGCCGGTGTCCGCTGAGGTTCTGTCGGGCAAATCGCGGCTGGGTATGACGCCACTGCGGCGCCTGTTATGGGCCGAGCCAATCCAGCTTACCGTGCGAGCTGCCGGCTATCGACCTGTGCATACCGAGGTGACGCTACCGCCGACCCAGACTCTGACCCTCGATCTATCACTTGAGCCACTGGCTCAGACCGTGGTGCGAACCGAGAAGCCGAAGATCCCCGTCTATCGTCGCTGGTGGCTCTGGACTGGCGTGGGTGTGGCGGCAGCGGCGGTGGCGACGGGCCTCGTGCTTGGCTTGGTCCCAATGTCCCATGACAAGGTTGGTTGGCTTCCATGATGAGAAGATCCGTGGCCTATTCGCGTGCTTATTCACTGTTGGCTGGTCCGCTACTAGCCATGACGGTTCTGGCGGTCGGGGGTTCCTGCGCCCCAGTCTGTCGCGGAGTCGATGGAGCCTGTCTGGATCTGCGCGTCGAAGGTGCCGGCAGCTATACCAGCTACGAGATCGAATGGCGCTATTCCATATCAGAGGAGCCGCTCGCCGCTCTACGTCGGGGTGCGACCGAGCAGGGCGGAGAGCTGCCGCGCACCTTTCGTGTCCTGCCACCACCTGGTGTGGCCGCCGACAGCGTGCGGAGCGTCGGGGTGCTCGGCCTTAGCGACGACGGCAGCGAACAGGCGAGCGGTAGCATAGAAACGAGTCTTGGTGGGGACGAGCATTCGACGCAAGTCATGCCCCTCGGGCTTCGCGTGAATCGTCGCGACGTAACGCTCACAACGAGCAGTGCAGACCTGATCGCGGTGGACTTGAACGAGGACTCGGTGATCGACCTGGCGGTGGTGGGAACGCCAAAATCCGCCACTGCGAGCAGCACGACCGGTGGAGTCCTGAGTGTGCTCTATGGCGTGGGAGACGGTACGTATCGGGCTCCGCAAATCTTTGACATTCCGACCCAAGCGATGTCGGTGAAGGCCATCGATGTAAACAACGACACCCGCCGGGACTTACTGACCAGTGGGTCCGGTGATTCCCTTTCTCTGTTCATGAACGGTGCCAGTGGTCAGTTCACAAACCGTACACAGATCGTGAACAGCACCGGCCTGATGAGTGGTGAATGCCAGAGCGGCAGCGATACGCACAGCGTCGCAGTGGGAGACTTTAATGGCGATGGATTGGTTGATGTTGCGGCTTCTCTTCGTTCGCGACCTTGTGTGTCATTGCTGCTAGGAACGAGTTCCACGGCGTTTGTGGCCAAGGACAGCGCACCACGACCTACTCCGCTCGCAGTGGGAGACTCCCTTACCCGGATGGCGGTGGCGGACTTTAACTCCGATGGACGGGCCGATGTCGCAGTGATTCGCACCACCGAAGGAATCGGCAACGTCAGCATTCTGTTGGGAGGCGACAAGGAGAGCGGGTTCACGCTCTCTTCCATCTTCACGGCCGGGAACGAGCCGACCGGAATCCTCACCGATGATTTCAATGGAGATCAGAAGCCGGATTTGGCGGTGGTGAGTGCTCGGAGTAGCTCGCTTCAGGTATTCCTAAACAAAGGATTTGTCCAAGGAATGTTTGGTGGCTCAACGGGGACGGTGAGTGACCGCCCGGCGGACTATGAGTACCGGTTCGGACTCCCTGGCTATGGACCAACCTGCATTGCCAGTGGCGACGTCAATGGGGACGGAATCGTGGATGTGGCTGTCTGTGACACCACGCTACCGACCATTGCCGTGATGATCGGACGGAGGGATGGCTCCTTTGATCCACCGATCCGACTCGCTGTGGATCGAGAGCCTCGTTCGATTGTGATTGCGGATCTGGATGGCAAAGGACAGCGTGATCTGGCCGTCGTGCATTCTGGTAGTCCGAAGCTGACCGTGCTGCTCAATCGAACCAACTGAACCAGTGTAGGAAAGTACGGTTGCTCTGCTGGTTGTCTTCCGGGTCAGCCCGGCGTATCTGTCTCGCTCTGTCTTCGCTGTGTATCAGCGCAGTTTGTGACACCGCTTGCCTAGACAGAGGGTCAAGCGATACAAGAGCGAACATGCTAGCTCTTCGCGCCCGAATCCTGGTCATTCTGACCTTCGTGACGGCCTTCCTCCTTCGTTTCGCTGAGGCTCGCGCCGAGCCACCGGCTGCGTCTGTGTTGGCCACTCCGTTGTCGCTTCCGGAGTTGCAGCATGAAATGCACCAGTACCTTCACAAAGAGATGCGCGGTGGGTTCGTACTGATGGCGATGGGGGCTCCTGCGGTGGCGCTGGGAGGAGGGTTGCTGGCACAGGACCGAGCTCTGTGGCGTGGTTTTGCGTATCCTGTGCTGATCATTGGTGCATTGGAGTTCGCTGGAGGACTGCTCTTCTCTGCTCGCACTCCGCGACAGGTGCGGCAGTTAGAGCGTGGCTTTGCGGAGGATCCGCAAGCCACCCGTGCCACCGAGCTACGCCGGATGCGCCGGATCAATCTCCAGTTCACGCTGATTGAAGCCATCGAGGTCACGCTGCTGGCAGGTGGTGTTGGCCTGGCCGCTGTGGGTGGAGGCACGCGCAACGAGACGCTTACCGGGGTCGGTTTGGGTCTTGCGCTAGAGAGTGCGGGTCTGCTGGTCTTCGATGTCTTCGCTGGGCAGAGAGCGAATCAGTACCATCACAGCTTGGAGCGTCTCCAGATTTCTGCTGCACCGATCGTCGCGCCCGCCGTGTCTCAACCGCCTATCTCCATGGGAACGCAGCTAGTCTTGCGAGGGAAGTTTTGATGGCTGGATTCGCAGCAGGATAGGAGAGACGCCAGCAGGATATGTTGCGACACACTCCTTTCGGCGTAGGCTGCGCGTCGAGGTTGCCGCCTGGTTCCTCCATCCTGCTACTCTGGGTTTGACCGTCATGTTGGCCGTGAGTCCGTCGCGGTTTCGTGGTAGGATTGGCACGGACCAGAAGACCTCTATTGGCGTTAGCTGGGTGCCCAGCGACACTCGAAGTGTAGGAGATGGCTACCGTGAACACATCTTTGGCTACGCGGCTGCGGACCCTGTTTTCGCTGTTGCGACAGCGAGCAGACCTGAAGTTTGATACCTTCACGATTGGCACGGCAGAACTACCATCAGTGGCCGATCAAACGAGCTGGGATCTGCGGATTCCGGATGACTTTCGCCGGTTCTCTCGCGAGCTGGCCTCCTTCACTTGTTCCTACACCGGTCCAAAGGCCAGTGATGGCACTCCCATTACGGGTGGCGTCACACTCTCGGCACTAGCGGGACCGGGGGAGCTGGAAAAGCCCGAGTGGGTGCCGGAGGTCGACGGCTCTGTTCCTGCGGTGGAGAGTTGGATCCTCTTTGATGTACCGGAGAGCTGGAACGGGGAATGTACTACGTTTGCGCTCCTGCCCGATCGCAGTGTTCTGCTTCATCTGTACGATCACCCCGCTCGGTTCGAGTCTTTGACAGACTATCTTACGGTGGGGGCCCGTCGCGGATTCGTGTCCTATTGGCCGGGCCTGACTTCGCAGCCACCGAACACTCCTGCGCAGCAACTGGCGGTACTCAAAGCCCACAGTCTTCCTGAAGAGACACCCCTGGCAGAGATCCATCGCAGACTACATGGGGCTGGAGTCAATCCGCAGGTGGCCGCAGAACTGGTGGATTGGTTGGGGAGCGATCTGACCCTGTACTTCCAGCGCTGAGCACTAGACATTGGCCTGACTCCGCAGACTCTGCGTGCGCTTGAACACTTACAGATTCCTACTTGGTGGTCATTGCACGCAGTGCCCGCGCTGCTGCGCGACCAACCGCTCTGGTGTGGGTGTCGTAGACATCCAGCGGTGCCCGGTCTGCCAACAGTTGCAGCGTGGTCGCTGCGAACTGAGCCCTTGTACCTAAGCGTTCGAACATCTCGCACACCTTGACCATCTCTGCTGCCGCGCTGTGGGTAGCCGCGAGTCGTTCCAGCGTGTTGAGCGCGCCATCATCGAGAGGCGTTTGTGCTTGGATCAAGGAATGAAGTGCGCGCACTACTCCGCAGACCGCCTCTGCATCGGTGTCCTGGGCGGCGCGCAGTAGGTGGGGCAGGGCGGCTTCTCGATCACGAGTGGCGAGCGCGATGGCCGCAGTGGCGCGGACTTGTCCGATCGGGCAGACCAACTGGGCCAGCAGCGGGTCAGGATTCTGCTGCTCGGTTCGTGCCCAAGACAGAATGGATACGGATGCTTGTCCCTGATGTAGGCGATCCGCGCTCAGGATGACCGCAATGGCATCAGAAAGGACCGGTTCGGGAACAGCCAGTAGCTCTTCACCTTGTAGAGAGGCCAGGAACTTGTGGAGTTGATAGGAGTATGCTTGCCGTCGAAGAAACGCGTCACACACTGCTGGAATCGCTCGGCCTGCTTGCCCTGCCAAGGTGGCCAGTGCGGCATCGGCAACCGCTTCGTAGTGAATCGCTTCGGGCGGCGTCATGTACGGATCCGGAATGATGTCCGGTTCCATGTTGACCGAGCCGACGTCCGCGAGTGCACTGGCTAGTGCAACGAGGGCCGGAGTGGGCAGTGCTCCCCGCCCAGCGAGTGCGCGGGCTGCTGCCAGACGATGGAGAGCGGTGTTCGGCGTCGTTTGGGTCAGTTCCTGGATCAGTGTCTCGATAGAGGCCAGCGTGAAGGTGGCGCTGAGGGCATCAAGCGCTGCAGACGGATTCATTCCCTTCAATGATAGTTCATGGTGAGCTGCGGCAGGACCGTTTTGTCATGGGCAAATCGGTCGTACTGCAAAAGTGCCACATGCCAAGGGGCGTTGTTGCGGCCAGTGGGGCATGCGGAGGCTACAGAGATCCACTTCACGTACTGGTGCATCGCACATTCTACCGACGATGGTCCTTCTCCTCGGCGTGGCAATTCCTGCGCTGGCACGGCGGGTGCTCATGTGTTTGGTCAAGTCGACGGTTCACGAAGTTGTGAGCTGCGAAGTCTTTCAAAACACCAACGTACAGAACCAGGAGAAATATCATGAACAAGCAGATTGTCCTCGCCGTTGCCGCCGCGTTCGCTCTCGGAAACATCGCTCCCGCTCTTGCCAACAAGGGTGAGAAGGCCGGAGAGAAGATGGAGAAGGCTGGCGAGAAGATGGAGAAGAAGGGCGAGAAGATGGAGAAGAAGGGCGAGAAACTAGAGAAGAAGGGCGAGAAGATGGAAAAGGCCGGCGAGAAGGCTGGCGACAAGAAGATGGAGAAGGCCGGCGAGAAGATGGAGAAGGCCGGAGAGAAGATGGAGAAGGCTGGCGAGAAGATGGAGAAGAAGGGCGAGAAGCTCGAAGCGAAGGGTGAGAAGGTCGCTGACAAGGCCGAGAAGAAGGCCGAGAAGCCCGCCGAGAAGCCCGCCAAGTAAGCACTTCCTGTTGAGCTGATTCCTGTCTAGACAGAATTGGCGAAAGGAACGCTTCGCGGAGCAAGGCTCTGGATGTATCGTATCCGGGGCCTTTTCTCTTTGTGGATCTGGCGATGGCGTGGGTACTGCTAAACTTGATGCAGACTACAAGCGAGTCTGCGTTTTACGCTGGCAGTACTGAGCAAACTCGAACAAGTACTGCTCCTGGATTGGCGACTGTACCCAGCCCGGTTCGATCGACCGGGCCACTTGTAGTGCTTCGGCTGGGGGCGCGCCTTCCCAAATCAGGTAGGAGACGAGCAGCGTACCGGTCCTACCAAGGCCGGCCTTACAGTGGAATGCGATCACTTCACCCCGCTCGAGCGCCATTTCGACCAACGCGCACAGATCCTCAGTTGCGCGGCAGCTTGGCACGTTCATATCGACGATCGGAAAGAACAGACTCTTGAGTCCATGGGATTCGAGCAGAGACTCTGGCAGTGGCTGTTCGGTAAGGGTGACTAGCATGGTGATCCCTGCTCCTTTGAGGAGTGCCAAGTCGTAGTCGATATCGAACAGAAGGCCGGGTTCGGGAGTCCCCGCCAAACTTCCTGGCACCAACCAACGGAATCCGCGAGGGCCTTGTTGTCCATTCGCAGTGGGTCGTGGCGTCAGGTGTGGTTGTTCCAGCTCCTGTTCTGAAATAGGTACAGAGTGAACACTCATCGATGGCGCAGGGATTTGCTGTGGAGCAGGGACCGTGGTGGGTGACAGTGGCTCGGCGAGCGATCCCAGTGCCTTCCTGGAAGAGCTTGTGACCACGCCTTGTGGGTTGGACTGGGTCACGATCCGTCCGTCTTGATAGTAAGCCACGCCGCGAGCCATGGTGAGGAACGGTCCTGGCTCAGACTCCATAATCAGGACCGCGCGAGTTGCGGAGATCCGGTGCACGAGGCTGACCAGCGAATGTAAAGGTTCATCAGTAAGTCCATCCAGCGGACCATCGAGACACAGCAAGGGACTTGTACCAAGGGCAGCTCGGATGAGTGCCACGGCGCGGCGTGCATACGTATCGAGACCGTGAATGCATTCATGCATCTGCTGGCTCAGGTGCTCTAGCCCGGTACCAGACAGGAGCTTGGGAATGCGCGTGGTGATGTCATCTTCCTGACCATGACCGAAGAACTCCCGCAAGGTCATGAGCAGCTCGCTCGCGCTTATCGTGCAAAGCTGAGGATGAGATTTGGTACCGAGCTTCTCTCCTGCAAAGAGTACGCTTCCTTCCAGGCGGACGGTGGCCCCCTTGATGACTCCCGCCAGCATCATCGGTAGCAACCGGCGACAGAAACTCTCTGCGCAGACGATGATGTAGAGCCCCGTGCTACCAATGTCCAGATCCAATTCTCTGACGAGTAGTCGATCGCCATACATCAGCGTGATGTTGCGAAGGGCCAGCAGTGGTTCCTGGGTCTGCCACAGGACTTCCTTGCTCGACTTTGCCGATGTACCGAGCTGTGTGCCGGATACTGCGTCGTCTTCGGAACACTCGGCCTCGTCATTCGTGAGCAGACTCTGTCTCGATCCCAGGGAAATGTCGGACTCCGGGCTGGATACGTCAGGGGGCGACGCACTGCTTTGCGTAAACTGAATCGATAGCGACTCACTGGACGCTTGCGGGTCTGGGGCACCTATGACCCAAGGCGTCGATACCGACTCATCGTTTACACTGCGACTGGATACCGCGATTTGAACCGATGGATCAGGATCGACCGGCTGTTCATGAAGAGCACGAAATGCATCCTGATGGTTAAGCTCCGACAGTGTTCCAAGCGGGTCAAATGACCTTCCGGATGGGATAGAGGAAGGCATAGGGGGCAATTCGTCGGCATCAGTAACATTGAAGTCGGTGGTGAGTTCTTCATCATCCAGATGGGGGATCTTATGAATAAATGAATAAACTGACCTATGGGGAGGTTTGTTGATCATGGCCGACCTCTGCTGCGCTGACCCCTATTTCATGAAGCTCAGCATCGTATAGTACATCAATGTTGGATTTGATTGAGCAATTTTGAGCGCTTAATTCATATTAAGCTGATATTGCACTGGTTTTCTCATACAGAGGCTGTGCGTCGGTGGTGAATGAAAGTGACCGGATTGAGAGCATATGCTCTCAATTGGCACAGTTGGTCGAACCATGGTGGCGTAGGCGATTTTTGTTAATGATTATAATGACCTATAAGTTCTGATTGTAAGTTCCGTGTTTTCTGCTATCTCTGTGCCTCCGCGGCAGGACATGATTCAGTCCGTTGAATGATAATTCCTGTCTCCCTTCACGTCGAAACAAGGGAACGTCTCATCATCATGCAACTTCAGAGTGTGATTCAACAATCTATGCGTGACATTCCAGACTGTGTCGCTGCGGGATATGTGGAGATGTCCACAGGAGCATTGTTGGCGGTCAAGACGATCGATTCCCATCCGCACGAAGTGTTAGAGCTGGTTGCGGTGGCAACGGCAGAGCTCATTCAAGGGAGCACGGTGACTGCCATCGAGAAGCTGTTCCGTAGAACCCGTGGTGTGAAGGACGATGGACAGCATTACTTTCAGGAGATGATTGTCTTTTCCGATACGCTGCTCCACGTGTTCGTGAGGGCGCGATCAAACCAAAATCATGTCGCCTGTTTCGTTTGTCGCAAGAGCGCGAACATCGGAATGGTGCTGACCAAGACTCGAAAGGCGATGTCGCACCTCGAGCGGGCAGTTTGATTGTTCCCAAGGGAGAGAGCAGACAGGGGCCGATCAGAAGGTGAGTCGAGCACCCAGCCGAAGGTATAAGGGGGCTTGGTAGGCGGTGGCCTGACCATAGTTGCTGTTGGCGACCAACGGACTCCCATCGACGGTTTCCACTTGGAATTTCTTCTGGGTTTCTTCGTCGACCAGCGCCTTCACGGGAGAGTAGGTGTAGTTGTCATCGACGTTGGTGATCTCGCGCTGATTAAACAAGTTGATCAGGTCCACGAACACCCCGATCCGCTCTCTTTCTGTCAGCAGATGATCGTAGCCAATGTGTAGGTCGGTCTGGGTGATCGTGGGGGTCCGTCCGCCGCTTCCACGGGGTAGAATGAAGACCTCGCTGGGACCATAGGCGGGATGCGCGCCGAGCACCTCGATCGGGCGTCCAGAGATCGCGGTGAAGGTCAGGCTACCGGTCAGGACGCCCTTGTCACCAATCGGCTGCTGATAAAATCCACTGAGCTTGAAGTTGTGCGGACGGTCGGTGGGAAGGGGTCCATCTCGGTTCAGGAGCAGCTCCGGGAAGTCAAACTGGGTTGAGGTATGCGGATTGAGCTGCCCGTTGGTGCTGTTGAAGGTGCCCGGATAGTTTCCGGTGGTCCGA
Organism: uncultured Myxococcales bacterium; assembly: GCA_937859535.1. GTDB lineage: Bacteria > Myxococcota_A > Polyangia > Palsa-1104 > JAEUJZ01 > JAEUKA01. Next base: position 33,488 of record CALLYL010000404.1, on the reverse strand, counting down.
CTAAAAGTGTAGCTAGCCAAGAAACTGAAGCGCTTGGACAGTCTCTTGGAGGCCGAAAGAACCATCGCGTGATAGTTCCGGGTGGGACGGGGATAGTTACCGATTCCTGAGAATGCATCGAGTCGAGTCTTCGCCTTCGCAGCGGCATCCTGATCGGCCTGGGTTGCAGAAGGGGACATCGCGATGGCATTCAAGCGAGCTGCTTCATCCGTCGCGGCTTGCAGGGTCGCGGCATCAGGAGCGAGCCCGGGCGTACCAATGAAGTAGGTCGATCCACCATCGGTGGAGAAGTCCTCAAGGACATTGCTAAGGCCACGGTAGATGTAGCTTGCAGAAAGCACGATGTCATATCCGACGTCGTAGCTGATGCCTGCGGTGACCTCATCGATCGAAGACGGTTTGGCTCCGGGCACCACATCATAGGGATTCCCGCCAAACAGGAGTTGGGTATCAAACGAACATCCCGGACCGGGGGTTGGCAGAGGGCGGCCACCCGGTTGGCGACTGATCTGCGGACAGGCAGCAGGGGCCATTCCCGCAGCTCGAAAGTAGAACGCTTGACCACCGAACGCCCGGTCACCTAGGTCCGTCCCAACGGATTCATAGAAGCGACCATAGTTCACAAATAGCTTGCCCCGGCCCGGTCGCTTGGTAAGGCGCGTAAAATCCCAAACCGCGCCAACCCGTGGAGCGAAATTGTCCAGGACACTCAGTCGGGTGTCACCGTTGACATCGATCATCTGGAGTCCTTCCCAGCGTCCACCGATGTTGAGGGTGAGGCCCGTGGATGCCACGCTCCAGCTATCGCGCAGATAGACCGCATAGTTGCGCGTGGAGGTCACGGTGGTCAGACTGTTAAGAGGGGTATCCACTCCGTTTACTTTTCCGCCCAATCCGAACCCAGAGAAGATGTCGGTGCCATCTGCGGTGGAGTTGTAGGTCGCTCGGTAGCCGTCCTGTCCGGTGGCGATACTCGTCAGATTGCTGCGAAGATACTCGAAGTCGAGACCGGCCTTGATGGCGTGGACTCCGAGTGCGTTGACGAACAGAGTGAATCCCGCCAGCGCTTGGTGTCGCTGCAATTCCTGAGAGCGGTGGAATCCCAGACCGACCACATAGCGGGTGATCGGACAGGGGTTGAATCCAGATGCTGCATCTCGACGGCAGGCTGCCACCGATTCAAAGTCAGCCAGGGAGTACGGATCCGCTGCATCTGCGGTGTAGGCGGTAAAGGGCTGGTTCGGCAGACGCGGCTGTTGCACCTGAGTCTGATAATGCATCGCATAGGTCAGGTCGATCTGTAGTTTCTTGCCAAAGGTTTTGCCCTGGTAGCGCAAGCTGAGATCGTGAACCTGGTTGGATTCCGTAAACTTAGATCCCTCATCGCCGGTTCCGTACTCGTAATAGGTATCCCGGGTGTTGGGAGAGCCGATGTAGCTGAGAAACAGATCCTGGTCGGTGGCCAAGTGGAATTGCAGCTTGGCGATTCCGTTGTAGATGGCGCGGGTCTGAGCTTGAGTCTGAACGTAGTCTAGCTCTTCTGTCTGCTTCGCCAACTTGCTTGGCCCATCGCAATAACGGGAATCCGATAAGTAGGAAGGGCAGACAAAATCGGCTAGATCGCGAGCCCCGGTTCCGTCGAAGATTTGACTCCGACCACGTCGCTCTGTTCGCACGTTGACATTGGTGATCGCCAGGCCAGTGTAGAACCAAATTCTGTCTTTGATGAGCGCTCCGCCCAAATCAAAGCCAAGATCCCAGGTTCCCATGTCGGGTCGTGTGCGGCGTACCAGTGCTTCACCCAGCCGGGCCACTCCTTGTCCGGAAATCTGATAGGGCGCAACCGATCCATAGACACCGCCATGTAGCTCGTTGCTGCCGCTCTTGGTGACCAGCGAAACGATGCCTCCGGTAGCACGTCCGTATTCCGCTTGATAGCCGCCGGTTAGGACGTTGATCTCGCGCAGGAAGTACTGACTCACTTCCGCTCCGACCACGCCCAGACCGGGATCGGTGGTGTTGATGCCGTCAATGAGGTAGGCGTTCTCTGATCCGGTAGAGCCCGAAATGGAGACGCCGACGTCTCCTCCCGGTGTGGCAAACGAACCTTCGACCGTGTTGAAGTTGCGCGCCGCGACGTCCGCAGCACCCGGTGCCAGAAACAGTGCTCCTTGAAAGCTCCGCCCACGCAGTGGGATCTGCCGCAGCATTTCCTGGTTGATCTCGACGCCGGTGTTGGCATTGGCGACATCGACGTTGGGGGCGGTTTCCCTGATCACTTGAACCCGCTGTGTCTGGGCTGTTGTGGACAGCCGTGCGTCTACCGCCACTGTTTTCGCAGCGGACAAGCGAATGCCGGTGCGAACCAGTAGGGGCTTGTCGGAGGGCCCAAAGTAAAAGTTCACTATGTAGTCATCACCGGGTGGCAGTGCGGTAATCAGGTAGCGGCCCTTGGCATCGGTGATTTCAGCTTGCAGATCGGGAAGCGCCGGACTTTGCACGGCGACAGTTACCCCTGCTAGTCCTTCTCCGGTCTCTGCTGAGCGAACGACTCCCTGAATCTGAGCGTTTAAGACCTGTGCGTACGCTGGACTCACTCCTCCTGTGGCAACGATCACCAGTAGGAGCCTCAGCCACTGCAGTCGAACAACAACTGGAGCCTGCATAACGGAAGCCATCCGAATCCCCCTAGAAGCAAGAGAGTCTCACCCCATGGCCCTGACCAACCCTTGCCTAGGAGTCTATTCGATTTCCCGCCGAATTGTCCGATTGGATTGGATGTGTTCCTGCTTTCCCTCGCTGTGCAAAGGTGATGAAATTCAGGGTCACCATGGCACATGTTTGGATACCGCTTCCTGATACCGACTTTGATGTGACAGAGGTAGCTGTTCCGTGGCGACTCCTCACCCGAGCCGGGCACTCCGTGACCTTTGTGACCGAAAAGGGAGGGAGTCCTCCCAATGCTGACCCGCTGCTACTGACCGGGGTTTTGTTCGGCCAACTTGGAGCAGAGCCGCAGCCCAAGGAATTCTATCGGCAACTTACGGAGTCAGCCGAGTTTAGGAGTCCTCTCTCATGGGACTCGATCGATGTCGGGGCGTATGACGGACTGATTCTTCCGGGAGGACACGCACCGGGGATGCGTCAGTATCTGGGCAGCGAGTCGTTGCGTCTCAAAGTCCGTCAGTTCTTTGCGCTACGTCGTCCGGTCGGCGCGATTTGCCACGGGGTCTTGGTGGCTGCCCGTGCGGACGTGCTGCGTGGGCACAGAACGACCTGTCTCGCCAAGTACATGGAGCGCACGGCCTACTTTTTGACGGCCTGGAAGCTGGGAGAATACTATCGAACCTATCCAGCGTACGTCGAGGATGAGGTGAAAGCAGCACTGTCCTGTGCCGAAGACTTTGTGCGTGGTCCGTTGACGCTGACGTCGCGAGGCAGCGAGACGGATGATCGGGCCGCCTTCGTGGTCGAGAGTGACTTTTACATCTCAGCTCGCTGGCCCGGCGATGCCTACCTGTTTGCGAAGCGGTTTTTGGCCCAGTTGCGATGACTTGGAGCGCTCGCTGGCAACTATCCGACGATAATAAGCTGCAACGTCAGGTGGCAAGGCGAAGGTAATGGAGTTACCCTAGGAAGTGTAGAAACTCCATGGCCAAAGTGGCTCCTAGCCAGCCCAAGACGCCGATGCAGATGGTCGAGGCTCTCAATAACCGAGTGACTGCTTCTGCTCGTAGCTACAAAATGGCGACGGTACGCTATCTGATGCGACCACCGCTCTCGCTGCGGGCCAAATATGCGGCGTTTCTGCTCGACTTTGCGCAGCAGAGCGACCTGATTCAGGATGTGCTGGGACGCGCCGGTGAGCGAGTTGCGGATCCGAGGGTGGCGGCGTTGCTCCTGGCACACCAGCGTGAGGAAAAAGCGCGCATCCAGCTTGTGATGTCCGATTTGAGACGGCTCGGCTATTCGGATGAGCTGCCCGAGCGACCGGTGACCTCGGGGGATGCGGCGCTGCGGGCATATTGCTCGAACGTGAGCGGTGAAAGGCCCTATGCGATGCTGGGGGTTATGCTGGCCCTGTTTGGCGTGGCTGCCGAAGTAAGCTCGACGGTGGTTCGACTGTTGTCGGTGGGCAGTGTTCCCCGCGAGGCGATGCGCTGGTTGCTACTGCGGGAGTCGGAAGATCCGCACGAGCTGAAGAAACTGCTGGAACAGACGGCAGAGCTGATTCGCGATCCCACGGAACAGGTTCAACTACTTCAGGCCGTCGAGGTCACGGGAGAACTGCTGGCGTTGGGGGCTGCGGCGCGGCCGGCGGCGTAGTGGGGCGACCAGGATCTTGCACCAGCAGTTCGTCGGTCGATTCATCGAGCAGAGCGGCTCTTACGGCACCAATCAGAAAGATCGATCCGTAGACCAGCAGGCGTCCACCGGGGGGCGTGCGCTGCAGTGCGGTGAGGAGCGCGGCTTGCCAGTCCTCGATCGGCTCGCCAACACCAAATTCGGGCTGTCGGGCCAGATCGGTGGCGGACAGACCACGAGGCGTCGGGGGTTTACAGAGCACTACCGAGGCTGCGTCGCGCAGCGGCTCTGCCATGCCGGTGGTCAGCTTGCCGATGACAACCCCACAGAGCACCGTCAGCGGTCGCTTCTCCGTCGACATGAGCCAACTTGCGAGCGCCGCCGCCCCTTCGGGATTGTGAGCTGCGTCGATCAGGATCTCGCGGTCAGCAAAGTCCAAGTAGCGTTTCGCTGTCGCTGAGATGCGCTCGATGCGGCCCGGCCAGCGAGTCTGCAAAAGCCCTTCGCGGAGGATCTCGGGATCGGTCAAAAACGGATGGAGAGGTCCAGCCACATGGCTGAGCGCAGCGATGGCGAGAGCGGCGTTGCCATGCTGATGCGTGCCGAGAAGCGGCAGTGCCTGCGCCAACTGGTCCGTAAGTGGTGGGAGCGGCTGGATTTCCGGCTCGTCGTGGAAGGGATGCAGCCACAGCGGCGCTCCCACTCGACGCGCATGCTGCGATAGCACCAGCCGGGCGGATTCGTCGAGACAGGAGCAGAGTGCAGGCACATTTTTTCGAAAAATACCAGCTTTTTCGGCAGCGATATCGGACAACGTCGGTCCGAGCCAGTCCATGTGGTCCAGTCCAATGCTGGTCACCACCGTGGCTTGTGCACAACACAGCCGCGTTGCATCGAGCCGTCCGCCAAGTCCCGTTTCGATGATCGCCAAGTCGACGTGGGATCGAGCGAACAGGAGCAGGGCGGCGGCCGTTAGCACCTCGAAGAAGGTCAACGACACGCTGGGGGCCGACTCGGCGGCGTCGCGGACGGCACAGACTGCCTCGGCAAGCCGGTCGGGGGGGCATTCACCAAGTTGTCCCGACTGCGAAAATTGGATTCGCTCGGTCAGCCGGTGAAGGTGTGGCGAGGTATACAGTCCGATGGTGAACGGGCGACCATGGCTCGTCTCGGCGCGACGGGCGGCTACCTGGGCGATCGTCGCTGCGTAGGCTGCTGTCGAGCCTTTGCCATTGGTACCGGCGATGTGAACGGCGGGAAATCGCTTCTCGGGGGAATCCAGTCGACGCAGCACCTCGGCGATCCGTTCGAGGCCGGGCTGAATGCCCAGTGGGGAGAGCGCTGCCAGGTAGCGCAGCGTCTGGGAGTAGTCGAGTCGGGTCACGGCTCAGTGGTGGGCAAAGCGGGGGCAGATAGTTCAATCGGGGGGGGATCGGCAGCCGGTTTCGCTTCACCGCGCAGCAGTCGTAACAACTGGCCGAGCCGTGCTTTGAGTTCCGAGCGGGGCACGATGCTGTCGATGATGCCGTGCTTGAGCAGAAATTCGGCGCGCTGAAAGCCGTCGGGGAGCTTCTGACGGATGGTCTGCTCGATGACGCGGGGGCCTGCAAAACCGATCATGGCACCCGGTTCGGCCAGGATGACGTCGCCGAGCATCGCAAAGGAGGCAGCGACGCCGCCGGTCGTTGGGTGCAGCAGCACGGAGATGTACGGCACCCCGAGTGCCCGCAGTCGCTGGAGCGCTGCCGAGGTCTTGGCCATCTGCATCAGCGACAGGATTCCCTCTTGCATGCGGGCTCCACCCGATGCGGACAGCACCACCGCAGGAATTCGCTGCGCAGCGGCTCGTTCGAAGACGCGGGTGATCTTTTCACCGACGACCGAGCCCATCGAACCGCCCATGAACTCGAACTGGAACATGCCGAACGACACTGGCACCCCGTCGAGTTTCGCCAGGAAGCTGCGGAAGGCGTCCGGCTGACCGGTGTGCTTTTGGAGCGCGATCAGGCGATCGGCGTAGCGTTTGCTGTCACGGAAGCCGAGCGGATCCTGGGGCGCGATCTCGAGGTCTTGCTCCTCGGCAGACTCTTCGTCGAGGAGCAGGTATAGCCGCTCATCGGTCGGCATCGTGAAGTGATGGCCGCACTGTGGGCAGCAGCGGAGCGACTCGCGGATTTTTTCCGAGTCAACCGTCGCTGAACAGCCATCACACTTGATAAATAGGCCTGTCGGAACCGAGCGCTTTTCGGAAGCTAACTCGGTGGCCTTGTTCTTTCGTGACCACCACGCCATGTCTAGGCCTGAAGGGTATAGGCCAAATCACCGTGAGACAAGGGCCACAGAGCCTGGCGGCAGGCCGAAGTCGATCGGCTCGGTCGGCAAGGCTATTCCCGTCGCTGCACCTAGGTACAGACCGGGCTTAAGCTGACCGGTACCGGCCTTGCTGCCCGATAGCACGACCAATTGGCTGCCCAAAATGTCCACGGTTGGGACATAGCTCATGGGTCCGAGGATCGCCTGGCCTTTGGTCTTCGCGATCGCATCAACGGCATAGACGGTGTTGTTGTAGCCGCCGGTTGCTTTGGCTGAGACGTCGACGAAGACATGCTGGGCGTCGATGGCATCGAGGGTACTCACGTTGCCACCGAGTGCCGAGTCAGTGATGGCCAGCCCCAGGGTTTTCCCGGTCTTCAGATCGACCCGTTCGATGCCGCTTTTGCCCAGGAGGGTGCCGCCGAGTTGATCGCCCGCCGAGCCGATGATGGCTTCCTCGCAGTTTGCGTAGATCGACATGGTCGTTGGGTTTTCACCGGCCAGTGCGATGTAGCTGGTGGTGGTGGGATTGGCGAGGCTGAGCTTGGCGAGTCGGCCGCTTCCGGCGGGCTTGTAGTTGTTGTTGCGATCCAGGTCTTGAAGCAGCACGTACAGGTTGTCGCCACAGCCCACAAGCTGGCTGGCATCAGGGTTGCCATCGGTGTCACTGGCTCCGACGTTGAGCGTTATGAAGGAGCCGATGCCAGCGGCCAGGTTGCTAAGGTCCAGCACACCAAGTGCCGTGGTCGCCTTCACCTGTGTCGATCCAAACGATCCGTAGAGCGTCACATAGGCCTTGCCGTGCTGGCTGTCGACGTAAATGTCGTGAGGGTTGGCCTGCGTTCCATCGACTATGCCGGTCTTACGGATCGGATAGTCCTTGGGGGTCTTAAAGTTGTCGACGGCGTCGTAGACACGCAGGGTGCCGTGGCTGCTGTCGAGTAGATAGAGCTTTTTGTCAAAGGCATGCACCGACGAACTGGGATCGATTTGATCGACCGCCTTCTGAAGCTGTAGCGTTTCTGGGTCGAGCAGCGACAGTGTTCCCGAACCAGCCACGTAGTCGCTCGCGGTGACCGCCAGATACGTCGGCGCTGTCGGGATCGGCATCATCTGCGAGGTGGTGGAGTCGCAGCCGAACGTGATGAGCGAGACAAAAGGGGAGACAAATGGAAGGTACTTGCGCATGAATACTCCTAGGGACGAAGACGGTGATCCTCGTCAGTGGTTACAGCCGTCCTGCCAGCGTCGCGTAGAGCGCCCGGCCCGGCAGCGGGTAGTCAAAAAAGTCGGTGAGCGGCACCGGCACCGCTCGGGTCATCAGCGGCAGCGTGACGTCGACCAGGCGCGTATCGAGCAGGTTGCGTAGCTCGATGCGCAGTGACAACTTGAGCGGACCGAGTGGCCCCAACGCGACCCCGATGGCATGCAGGGTTCGGGGCGGACGCAAGACCAAGTTGGCCGGGTCTAAGTAGACGGCGCTCGCGTGGTCTAGCTCGTAGAACAGGTGCGCGGTGCGGTAGGCCGCCTCGCTGCGCAGAAACACCGTGTGCTGTGGTCGACCGGGTAGCAGGTTGCCCGAGCGTCCCGGCTGATCGGTGCGGTCACGACTGTCGAGGAACGCATAATTTAACTCGACGTGGAGCAGCTCACCGAAATGGGCGGCGCTCGCTAGTTCGACACCGGCAGTGGTAGCCTGGCCGACGTTGCGGGCGCGCAGGGTCGGACCATCGCGGACGATGTCGATCAGGTCGTCGATGGTTCTACCGAACGCGTGCAGGCTCAACGCAGTGCTGAGCCGAGAGAACAGTTGGCCGTGAGCTTCGATTCCTAGCTCACCAGTCCAGGCCGATTCGGGCCGTAGACCAAGGCTCTTGCGGAAGAAGGCACCGTCGCCAAAGAGTTCCAGAAAGGTCGGCAGTCGCACGAATCGACCACAGCTCATGCGTAGCAGCAGCCATGGTTTGAGCAGCACTCGTGCCGCCGCTCGTGGTGACGGCAGGGCATCGAACGTCGGTGGAACACGCTCATTGCCGCGATCACCGAGGCTCTCGTAGGTCGATTTTGCGAGCAGCAGGTGCAATCCCGGTTCGACAAGAACCCGTTGGTCCGCGAGGTACAGTTCACCACCGAGTGCCATGGCTCCGCGCAGCCGTTCACTGCTGGCCGCAGTCAATCGATCACAGTCGAGGCGCGGGGCTGGACACAGATCGCGCTGTTGCATTCGCTCATAGCGGAACTCGGTGATGGCGAGTAGCTGGCTCCGGGCATTTTCGGCACCGGGCCCGGTAAGCACCCGCAGCAGTGACCGCAGGCCCGCTTGCTCGACGAGTTGTTCGGTCAGGGTTGCGGGTAAGGCCACTAGGTCTTTGGACTGAGTCCGTTCGACGAGCAGATGTCCGTCCAAATCGATTGCGATACGAGGGGACGGGGTACGCAATCGGGCTCCGCCATCGAAGAGCGCACGCCCAGTCTGAAGCGTGGGTTGTCCTGGCAGCGAGGATGGTTGGCCGATCCCTGCGACACCCTGGCGACGTAGCAGCCCGCTGCCATGTAGGAATACTGAACCAAAAGTTCCTTCGCTTTGCAGCCGAGCATCGGCGCTGACTTGGGCAAAGTCATCGTTGCGACGACGCAGCTCGGCCAGTTGATCGTGCTCGTAGCGAAGTCCCTCGTTGAAGTAGTACGGAAAGTCTCCGTCGGCACCTTGGTAGCCGATCGTGACCATCGCCTTCGGCCAGGGCGTCTTATAGCCAAGGCTTACGCGCTTGAGTCCGAATGACCCGCTGCCGAGGCTGGCCCATGCAGTCTGCGGGCCTTTTCCTCGGCGAGTGACAAGGTTGATGGCTCCACCAAGCGTTTCGCTGCCGAGTGCGAGTGGTGGTACGCCACGGTAGACCTCGACTCGTTCCAATCCATCGAGTGGGAGCAGCGACAGATCAACCGCCGCTTGGCTGCCTCGCGATAGCGGAACTCCGTCCAGAAAGACCGCTACTTGTCCAGGGGCTGCTCCACGTAAGCTGGCTCCGCTCCATTGCCCCAGACCGCCGCTCCGTCGCACCTGGACACCAGGCTGACCGACGAGCAGCTCTGCCACCGAAAGGCGATAGGCGTTGGGCGCACTGGCTTGCCCGGGCAGACCCACCTCAATCGTTGTGACGGAGGTCGGGCTGTCCGTTTGGCCAAGGAGTGCATCCCCGCGGACCGTCGTGCCCATGCTCTGCGCATGGACCGAGTGCCAAGCGACGAGCCAGACGACTACCAAGACTGGCAGCCAACCGGAAACCAAAGATAGACGTGTGCAAAGCGCTCGCGAACGCAACGGACCCTTCCTCCCGAAAGGTTTTTGCTGCGTGCAGGCCGGTCTCCTGGCTTCGGAGTCCTTCGAACCTTGAAACCTTCCCAGCAAGATGGTCTTGCCAGTGGTCCTACGGGCTATCCCGTCAAGGTCCGTCGTCCGATACAGTCGCGGGGGCGGCGCCAGCTTGGTTCTGGCTTCCCGAACACCTGCTCGCTCAAATCAATTTTCAAACGACTGCGCAGCGTATCGACTTTGCGTAGCCTGTGTCAAGCGAGCGGTGATACGCTGTTCTCTCGTACGTTTAGCGATGTCTGACACGCTGCCTCGCACGTTGCCCCGTTCCGTGTCTGGCTCTCTTTCGAGTTCGCTATCGGGTTCCTTGCCGAACTCCCTTTCGAGCTCATTGGGGAGTGCCACGCAGTCTGGGAGCCGGTTTCCCCAACTCCGTTTGGAGAGTCCCTTTCCTGCAATGTGGGTTGCATTCTTTGTGTTCGTGGCGTGGACGATGATCGTACTCGCCTCTGCCTCCTCTCCTGGTGAACTGGCCGCGCAAACGGCTTCTGTCACCCTGGATCAGGCGGTGGCCGGCGTAGATCCGAAGGGGGATGCTTGGTCTGGGCAAGTGACGGTGCGATCGCGCTCTGTGTCCGTTCTGTTGTTGTTTGGGAGTAGCCTTCTGCTGGGTTGGGTCTGGCTCCTGACCGCCGGACTTGCTTACGTGGTGCGAACCGATGGAATTGCCGCCCGCGCCTTTGCACGATGGGCTGCACTGGTCGCGACGCTTCTCATTACCATCTGCGATTTTCACACGTCCCGTCGTCTCCTGCCGGCCTACTTTTTGGCCTATGCGCTGATGCAGTCCGCGCTGCTGGAGTTTGTGCTGTTCTTTCCGGTTCGCGTTCCGATATTGGTGAGGTGGCCGTGGCTGCACGGGATGCTGCGCGGGATGGACGGTGTCTTGCTGCTGCTGGTGGTTGGGGCGCTGTCGCTCGATGGACCGTGGGCCGTGTTGTGTCGTCACGCGGTGGAGGACTCGGCACCGGTCATCTTGGGACTGGCACTGGCGGCGATCATCTGGCGGGTCATTCGTCTGCGTCAGCGGCGACGAGCCCAAGCGATTTTCGGGGCGGTGGCGGTGTTGCCGATGCACCTTCTGTTTGCGGTGACGGTGCGGATGCCACAGTTGTGTGGACCTCCTCTGCTCATGTTGGCGTTGCCGGTGGGATTGCTGTGTGCACTGTGTTTGATCGTAGCCATGGTGCGACACGACCTGTGGGACAGCGAGCTTGTGGTTCCTGGCACGGGGCTGCGAACGCTGGTGATTGCCATCCTCAGCTTCATGGGAGGACTGTGGGCGGTGATGGTCTGGCGGTTGATGGCTGGTCTGCCGCTCCCGGTGCAGATCGTGCTGCTGCTGACGGTCATCAGCGTGGCGGGGCCTGCGCACGGCTTCTTTGGCAGTTGGCTGACAGCACGGCTGTTCCCAGCCGAGGCGCTGTATCGCACCACCGTCGATGAGCTGATCGTGCGTTTTACCGATCTGAGAACCCGGTTGTCGGTGATCGAAACGGTGGAAAAGACGGTGACGACGGTCTGTGCTTGTTCGCGTGCGAAGCTCGTGGCAGTTAGCTCACCTCGTCGAGTCCGCCATCGAGATGGAGCGATGGAAAATGGTCCATCGTCGCGACCGGAGGGACCACCGAGCGCGCCGTTAGATCCCGGACAGAGTTCCAACGTGCCGCTCCTGACCATAGCAGACACCGGCGCAGAGTCAGGCCGCACCTTGTTTCGGCTGACGCAGCGGGCGATTCGGCGGGCGCTACGCGGGGCTGGCGTCGACAACCTGCGTCCTGAACAGATCGATGCGCTGTGCAATGGCAACTTGGTGTTTGTCGAGTCAGAGCGCTCGATTCGCAAGAGCAGCCCGGGGCTGTGGGCTTGGCTGCTGGTGCCGGTTCGGTTTCGCGAGCAGGTGATTGGGGTGCTGGTGGTGTCCCCAAAGCTGCGTGGCAAGCTGTTCACCAGCCTTGATCAAGAGCTGCTGCTGACGATTGCGCACCAAGCGGCGTTGGCGCTCGCGAACGCCATTGCACTTGAAGAACTCGATGAGCTGCGGCGGGCCGAGCACAGTGCTCATCGCGAGCGACTCGATCGCGCCATCTCGACGATTGCTGCCGAGATTGCCCACGAGATCCGTTTTCCCATCAACTTCTTCCGCATGCTCGTTGAACGACAGGAACGGACGCTGCATCAAGGCAAGCCACTGAGTGAGACCGACTGGGCTGAAGACCTCGATATTGGCCGCGAGGAAGTGTCGCGTCTGGAGCGAATGGCCGATCGACTGCGCAAGATGGCGCTGTCTCGGACCGTTCAGCCTCGTCCGGTATCGCTGCGCTCGGTGGCGGATCACGTGCGACTGCTGCTTGCCGATCGGTTGATCCGACACTCACTCAAGATGGAGATGCAGGACGGCATCGAGGTGCTGGCCGATCCCGATGCGCTGATTCAGGTGCTGCTCAACCTGTTGGCGAACGCGATCGATGCGAGCCCCCCGGATGGCAGCGTCGGGCTCCACTCTGTGATTGACCCGGAAGGTGTACTGCGGCTGGTTGTGTGGGACGAGGGTCCGGGGTTTTCGGCCCCGGTGGCAAAGATATTCGAGCCGTGGTTTACGACCAAAGCCCAAGGCACTGGGCTGGGGCTCGCGATTACGCACCGACTGGTACGTGCCCACGGTTGGGAAATCGTGGCGGAGCGACGCGGAGATCGGACCTGCTTCGATGTGGTGATTCCGTTCGGTGAGTGGCGACAGTACTCGACTGCTGAGATTTCGCTGCTGGAGGCGGTGAGCTCGGAAGACAAGGCGTAAGGGGGGCGCGGACCGCAGTGTCGGGAGACGCGGACCCTCACTTACTGGGGAACACTACTCGGGAGCAGCGGGACGATATGACTCCAGATTTTGTCGGCGACCGCACTCTTGCTGAGCAGCGGTAGCGCCAGGACATCGATGGAATCACCGGCGTGTCGGGTCAAGATGGTGACCCGGTTGGTGTCGGTGCCAAAGCCGCTACCGTCTTCGGCGACGTTGTTGGCGATGATCACATCACAGCCTTTTTCCAAGATCTTGCGACGGGCATAGGCTTCGACCTCATGCGTCTCGGCGGCAAAACCGACCAGCAAAGGCAGGCCGCTGCGCCGCTTCTGTCCGAGGGATCGCAGGATGTCGGGGTTTTCGGTGAGCGCGATGGTCGGATGTGGCCCCAAGTCCTGTTTCTTGCGCTTGCGTGGGGCGACCTCGCTCGGTCGGTGATCAGCAACGGCAGCGGCCATCACAATACAATCCGGCGCTCGGGTTCGATCGAGGAGTGGCAGCACAGCTTGCGACATCTCCCTGGCGCTTTCGACGTTGATGCGGTGCACCCCCGGCGGCGTCTCCAGCGCGACCGGACCGGCGACCAGAGTAACCTCGGCACCCCGCTGCGCCGCATCCGCTGCGAGCGCAAACCCCATTTTTCCCGACGAACGGTTGCCGATAAAGCGCACCGGATCAATCGCCTCGTAGGTCGGGCCGGCGGTGATGACTACCCAGCGACCACGTAGGTCTTGATGCTGCTGTGATGCCACCAACACCGATTCGGCAGCCGCAACGATTTCAGTCGGTTCGACCAGTCGACCGGTACCGATCCAGCCACAGGCCAGTTCTCCGGAAGCCGGACCCACGATGTGCGCTCCCCAAGCGACAAGCTGGGCCACGTGCTGCTGCACCTGAGGTTTGTTCCACATGTTGACGTTCATCGCTGGACACAGCAGGAGCGGTGCCTGACAGGCCAGCGCAACCGTGGTGAGCAAGTCGCTGGCGAGCCCCAGTGATAGCCTTGCCAGAATGTCTGCCGTCGCCGGTGCGATCACCAGCAGGTCCGCCGAATCGGCCAACGTGATGTGACCAATCTCGGATTCTTGCGTCAGATCAAACAGCTCTGTCGCCACCGGGTTGCCCGATAAGGTCTGGAGCGTCAGCGGTGGAATGAACGCTTGGGCCGCATGGGTCATCACCACGTGAACCGTTGCGCCAGCCTGGCGAAGCAGGCGCGTTAGCTCGGCGGCTTTGTACGCAGCAATTCCGCCCGAGATACCGAGAACGACGCGTTTACCGGCGAGCGGCTTGCTTGACGTTGCGGTTTCACCCGCCGCCACCTTTGAACTGTGCATGCCGCTACTGTAGCAGCAGCCAGGGCGCGCACCGTGGGGTTTTGCGCCAGCCTGTGCTTGCCCAAATCGTGTCGATGGGGGTCTTACGTACTGCCGATTCACGATACGCTAAGAGGTCGTCCGCTGTGAGAGGAGTCACCATGTCAGCCACCTGGACCCGCTGTGCGAATAGACCTCTGTCAGTGATTGTCGAACACTGTTTCTTGCTATTGGCCTGGTCCATGATGACCTGTGTCCTTTCGGCCTGTGGTTCGGGTACCGAGCCGCTGCGCATTGCGGTGCTGATGGGAATTGCTGCCCCTTCAACCATGGGCGCAACCGACCCGCCCCCGGGCATGAATATGAGCATGGGGTCTGCCGGAGCGACTCCACTCGCACATCCGAACATGGACTGGGCTGCGGAACTGGTGAACGCGGCAGGAGGAGTGGCCGGTCGCCCGCTGAAGCTAGAATACTTCGACTTTACCGGCAAAGACCTCAGCGCAATCATCGAGATCAGCCAAGGAGTCGCTTCCAATGATCGCTATGTTGCGGCAATTGCCCCTCCTGGTTCGGAGATGTTGGCAGCGGTGGCGGACTCCTATCTGGCTGCGAACAAGCCGCTGGTGTCGACGACTTCTGCGGCTGCTGAGATCCTCCGTGCGTATGGCGGCAAAGGCGTGATCTGGCGGACAAGGCAGTCTGACATCGCGCAGACAGAGCTGCTGGTTCGTATGGCCAAACAGGAGGGATTGAAACGGCTGGCATTGATCAGCACCCTCGATAACGGCGGATACACTTTCTTTTCCTGGTTCGGGTTTTTCGCCAAAGAGCTGGGCTACGCAGATGATGCAATTTCGATCTCTGCCTTTGCCAAAGGAGAGGCGTGTGACCTTGCGGTGCAGTCCGCCGTGAGCAGTGCTCCAGATATCGTTTTCATCGCTGCCGGTGCAACTCAGGAACAGGACTGCATCCTTCATAAGCTGGCGCAAAATCCTGGTCCACGGGTGATGCTTGCGGACACCGGACTTGATACCAATAGCCTGACCAAGTTGGGTCCAGAAGCCATGCGAATCGAAGGACTCAGCGGCGCGGGGACGGAGCAGTTCGAGCAAGCCTTCCACAGCCGCTTTGGTGGTGCGCGCCTTGCTCCGCATGGTCCCAATGAGTATGACGCGATACTCCTTCTTGCGTACGGACTGGCCGCTTCGGGAGGGCAAGGAGGACAGGTGCTGGTCGACGCCCTGAAGTCAGTGGTGGATGGTCGAGAGGATGGGGTGAGTGGTTGGGATCAAGCAGGAATTGCGAGCGCACTGTCTTTGCTTGCACAGGGGCACCGACCGCGAATTCCGGGTGCAACGGGGCCGCTTCAGTTCGAACCGGGACTCTATGTGGATCTGTCATCATCAACGCTGACACACTGGCGAATGACTCCGCAGGGACCGCAAACAGACCGCCGCTACTTCACCGGAGATCCGGCTTTTCTGAGCAGCAGCGGAGTGTTTGTGCCTCCCAATCGAGCGTTCCAAAGCGATCTCGGTGGCAGCGCCTGGACTCCCAAGGTGGATAAGGGAGACTCCTGGGCGGTGATTGCCGCGTTGTCTTCAGGATGGAGCAACTACCGGCATCAAGCCGATGCGCTCCGTCAGTATCAGCTCCTGCGGGCCCAGGGCTTTGAAGACGATCACATCGTGCTCATCATGGCGGATGATCTGGCCACTTCAATCCGCAATCCCTTGGCAGGCACGGTGCGGAACGAACCCGGTGGGCCGAATCTCTATCGTGGGGTGGTGCGTGACTATAACCTGCTGGTGAACCCGACCGATCTGACCAGCATCATCACCGGGCAGGTTTCAGATCGCACTCCACAAGTCATCCGTACTACATCGGCGAGCAACCTGTACATCTATCTGGTGGGCCATGGTGGCAACCAAGGAATCCCGATTGCAGCCAGCTCTCCAGCGGAGGGACTCAAGGCGAGTGGCTCGACGTTTTCTCCGAAACATCTTCGCGAAGCTCTGTGTGTGCTGCAAACCGAAGGCCGTCTGCGTCGGGCGCTGGTCGTTGTCGAGAGCTGCTACGGTGGAGCGTTCGGGGACGCTTCCTATGGCGGTATCGAGCTAGGCTGCGGGGCGAGCGGAGCGATGACACCGCTGGCCGGAACGGTTCTCCTCAGTGCCGCGCACAGTCGAGAGGTGTCCTACGCAGGGGCCTACGATGCCGAGGTGGGCTCGTGGGTCAATGATGCGTTCTCGAATCAGGTGGTGAACCTGATGAGCAAGTCACCGGTTCCCATGCTGTCCTCACTCTATACCGAGGTCTATCTTCGCATCGCTGGTTCGCATGTCTCCTTGTATAATGCCGGAGCTGCCGGTCGCCTTGGAAGTGTCTCTGTCGATGAGTTTCTGAAGCCATGAAGCGTGCTCTGCTACATAAGAAAATCGGCCACAGAATCAGTCGCAACATGCGTCATTCGCTTTCTCTGCTCGCAGGTCTGATAATCCTGCTTTGGGGAATGCGGGTCCATGCACTCCCTGATGAAAGCTGGCTGATTGTGGTGGGCAATAACCGGGGGGATGCCGACGAGATACAGTTGCTATACGGGGAGCGCGATGCCAGAGAATTCGCCGAAGTTCTGCGCACCCAAGGCAACATTGCATCCGACCGAGTTCGGATTCTCATCGATGAGAGTGCCGAGACCGTTCGTCGTGCGCTGGTCAATGTAAACGCTGGACTACGGGCCAGGTCTGCGGATGGCAAAACCACTGCGCTGCTGGTGTTCTACTCGGGTCACGCGGATGCGGAATCACTTCACCTGCGCGGCACCAGGCTTCCCATTGAAGAGCTACGAGGACTGGTATCTGGCTCGCCCGCAACGATGAGACTGCTGGTGGTTGATGCCTGTCGTTCAGGGGCTGTGACTCGCGTAAAAGGGGTTCGCAGTGTCCCTGAGTTTGCGATCAAGCTGGAGGATCGGGTCGAAGCAGAAGGCACCGCGATGATCTCTTCCAGCACGGCGGGGGAGTCCAGTCAGGAGTCCGATCGGCTGCGCGCTTCGTTCTTTTCGCATCACCTGGTCAACGCGCTGCGGGGCGCGGCAGATCGCAACGGCGATGGAAGGGTGACCCTCTCGGAAGCATATGCCTATAGCTATGCGCAGACTCTGCGATCGAGCGGACAGACGCTTCAGCTCCAACACCCAACCTATGCGTACGATGTCAAAGGAAGTGGTGATCTGGTCCTGACTACGCTGACTGGTGCCGAACACAATCTGGGTCGCTTGCGACTGGCCGATGCCAGCATGTATCTGGTTACGGAGGAGCGCGAAAGTGGTGCCGTGGTTGCGGAACTAACCACCACACGCAACCAGGGAGTGATCGCGCTACCGCGTGGAAAATACTTCATTCAGCGACGAGGGAGTTACGAATTCAGAGAGTATCAAATCGAGCTTGTGCCGGGCCAAGAGGTCGATCTGGCATCATTGCCGTATCGCTCCGTTCGTTACGATCAACTGGTACGCAAGCGGGGAGGAACGCGTACTTCCGTACATGGTCTGAACCTGCTGTTTGGTGGACGGGGAGAGATCCTGGCGGGTCAAGGACCGACCCCCAATGTGCTGCTTGGGTACGCTGCGGACCTGCCCTGGTTGACCGTAGGGGCGAGATTGCGAGGAAGCACTGCATCGCTGATGTCTATCGATGGCGGTCTTGCTTCGCGACAGTATGAACTCGGTCTGGCGGCCGTTCTGCAACGCTATGTCGACTTGCCGTGGTTTAGCTTGGCATTCGGAGTGACGATCGAAGGAACTTGGTATGCCCAGCGCTTTGCTCCGACACTCCGCCAGGTGCAGTCGCGCAATTCCTTCGGCATCGGATTTTCGGCGCTGTTTGCGTTGGAGCGACAAATGTTTCGTGGAGTCGGCATGCGCTTGGAAGGCGGGCCGAGCGCGAGTCTGTTGAATCAGGCGGTGCTCATGAACGGTGCGGAGCAAACTGCGCAGACTCGCTCGGTGTTCACGTGGTGGCTGGCTGGAGGGGGAATATGGCGTTTCTAACAAACCTACCAATGGTACACAGTGTAGGGATGGGAGTCGCGAAAAGCGGGCTGGCGCTGGGTCTGTTGCTTGCGCTCAGTGCCTGTGGTGAGCCACTGGTCGATCAGCAGTTTCGCGGAAAGTCGCTGTGGCAGTTTTCCGGTGGGCTGGAGATCAGCGACCCCAAGCTGACCAGCTCAACCGAACTACGGATCGCGATGTTTTGGAACCCGCAGGGAGACACCGGCACCGATCCCACTCAATATGTGGAGCAGTTGAGTAGCGGCCTGGTTGGACTGGCATCCACGCCCTTCTTGCTCAACATGTATGAATATCCGGGGGCGGAGCATATTGCGCGGACCCCATCCGGATTGAGCCGTGGCTTCGCGGCGGGGCGAATCCTGGCCTATCTGGACAATGACCAGGATGGTCGCTATTCCTCGGGCGATGCGTTCATGGGAGTCCTTCCCAATCGAGTCTTTCTGTATGTCCCGGCAGAGCTGCCCGCGTGGGCTACTCCAACCGGCGGAGTGCTCCCTGCGGGCATCTATCCGATCGCGCTACCGCAGCGCTGTGACGTTCAAGTGACGCCGGGAAATGATCCGACAAATTGTGGGGTCAAGTTAGGAACAAGCTGCAAGGTAGACGGCGGTTGCGGAACAAACGGAGTCTGTCTGCGTGAGACCGACGTGCCGTGGCCGACTGGTTACTGCGCGGTGGCGGACTCTGCCAGCACGGTCTGTCGTCCGAGTAAGGCCTCCTATTACGGCGTTCCCAAGTACGGACTGACGCCCATGGATGTCAAAGGATACTACTTGCAGAGCTGTCAGACCGATCTGGACTGTGCGAAGTCGGGGGCCGGACGCAATGCTGGACTATACATCTGTGACAAGGGACTGCTGGCCTGTGTGCCAAACGCTGGAGGCAAGCTTCCCGTCGGTGGGATGCAGGCCCTGGAGCCATTTTGCATTGGCGGTTCCTAAACGGAGGCGTTTCTAGCGAGCTTGTAAGCTCTGGGCAATCACTTCACGGACAGCGCGCAACTTGGTCGGCAGAACGCGGAGTGCGGTCGCTACACTGCGAGCGCGAAACAGGGTTTCACACTCTGCGACTTCAAAGCCGAGGCGCTGAAGTTGACTGGTGATTAGTTGCTCTGCTGCTGAGCTGGGAACCAACGAGCGTCGTCCGTTCTGGATTCCCCCGGCAAGTAGTAGCGGGTTGCGGCGTGCGGCAAAAGAACGCGATCGTGACACAGGCATCCTGGTTGAATTCGGCTTTCGGACCAGCGCAAGCTTGGGATGCTGCGCAAACAACGCGAAGAGATCGGTCAAGCAGTGAGGATTCCCAAGTGGCTCAGTCAAAGCATAGATGACCTCGCCACTTGTCTCTGCAATGGCGGCATTGAGATTCCAGCTCGCCAGCTCATTCGTCGCGGGACAATCCAGCATCCGCAGTATGGGCGGTCTATTGCTTTGTTCGAGCGTCCTGAATGCGGTCATCGCTTCTTCGGCTCGACACCGCTTGGGATCTCGCCGCACAAAGAGGACCTCAAGCTGCGCGGATTCGTGTCCATTCAGATCTTGTAGCAGCAGGGAATGGACAATGGCGCGAAGCTGCGACGCTGGGCCGTCGGCATCTAGGATGATGGACAGACGCTGCGGCTGTGTTGGTGCTGCGCTGAGTTGCTCCAGTTGCCGGAGCGCCTCCGCCCGACATCGACAGTCGATTGCGCGCACGAGCGTGCTCAGACCATCTGTGCGAAGGAGTCCTTGATAGGATTCTGCCGTGAATCTGGGAGTTGCACCAGGGCCGATGGCCGTGACCAGATCCCAGCGAGGATGTACTGAGTCAGGCACCGCAGAATCGCTTAGCAGCAACACCGTCAGCACAAAAGGTGGCAGATCGGCGGGCGGTGGCTTGAGACTCTCTATGTGACTTCCGAGCTGTACATAGACGGCTGGCAAAAAGTAGCGGGGCAGGGTGAGTGAAGAGAGCTGTTCCCTTGTAATGCGGGTGTGTCCCAGGGACGCAATCTGTTCTTGAAGAGCCCGCACAAGCGGTGAGCCCACAGTGGTTACTGTCCCTTCGCAGATCCACAGCAGAGGCTTGAGACAAAACTCCTGACGGAATCCGTCAAAAACCAGGAGTTGTTCTCGTGACTCGGCAATGCGCAGTTCCTTGGCGTGTGCCGTCAGTGAGCCGCTATGAAATCGGTACTCGTAGACCGGCTCTGAGAAGTCGACATGATGGACATTGAGGAGGCTATTACAGCGCAGCCAATAGTCATAGTCTTCAACGGTGAAACGCTGATTGCTGTAGTCTCCAAGTAGATGTGCGACGCGGCTGCGATACATGAACGCCGCGCCGACAAAATTCTCTCCTGCATGCAGGATGTCTGTCCGACTCGGAAGATGCAGGTGTTCGCTACCCGGTGGTGTTTGGAGATCAGCAAAGTAGCTGCTGCCCCGCAGCGGCGTACCGTCTTCATCGATGATGTCCTGGTTGGCGTACACCAGATCCCAGTCGGGATGTCGCTCTAAGCTGGATACAAGGAGTCGTAGAAACGAAGGCAGCAGTCGATTGTCCGCAGAGGTCCAGGTGAGATACTGACCGCGTGCCATTCGAAACCCACGCGACAGGGTCTTCGGAATCTTACGATTTTCTTGGTGAACGACGCGAATGCGTTCATCACGCGCTGCGTACTCATCGATGATGCGAGCTGTGTTGTCCTGGGAACCATCATTGATGAGAATGAGTTCCCACTGCGGATAGTCCTGCGCCAGGATCGATTCGATCGCAGAGGCGATGAGACTGGCTCCATTGTAGACCGGTAGGACAATCGATACCAGCGACGGAGTCACAGGACAACAGAGGCCTGTTAAATCGGTTCCGAAGCGCTGCTGTCGAAGACGACGGAACCCACGAAAGCGTGCCGCCAACCACTGGATCCGAGCCCGGCGCAGGCACTCACTGGCCATACGCTCGATTCTGGTTCGCACCGTCATGGCCGGCCTGACGCAACTTGACGTGGGCAGAGCTCAACATTGGTGCGGATGAGTGTGATCGGTTGGGAACAGGTAAGGGTGGCCTCTCGGAAATCAACGCCACTCCGTTGCAAGCGGAAGCGGGCACCCGCAAAGGTGTTCCACTTCACATCGACCTTCTGGAAACGGAGCATCTCAAGTTCAGCGCGAGTGCTGCGCTGTAACTCAAGCTGTCCATGGATGGAACCACATTGGACCAGCGCGACGTTGAGGATCAGCGCGGTAGAAAGCGGCCACACCCAGCGACTATCGTGCAGGCGGAGCAGACCGACCATGACTACCGGAATCAGCCACATCTGCGGTACGTAGCGCGCCCACCAGACCCCGGGGTTGACCAGACAGGAAGCCAAGATCACCAGCATGAGGAATATCCCAGCGGCCAAGGACTCACGGCCTGGGGTAGGTTTCTGTCGTCGAGAAGAGGGCAGTTTTGGAGTGCGCCGCTGCTGGATGAACAGAACCACCAGGCTGATGGTGGTGAGGAGCGCGATGCCACCAAACCAGGGCCCAAAGCCGCCAATCCGGATGTCAGGAATCGCAAACTCGCCCAGCTCTTTCTGGGTGACCGAAAAGGGAATTTTCCATCTGGGCCACTCCCGATCATTGGTCGATACCGAAAAGATCGATTCAGTGAGCGCCAACACTCGTGGCTGTGCCCCAAACTTTGGACCCAGTTGCGAAGGAAGGAAGTCGACTTTGTGAGACCCGGCGAGTGGATGAAAGGGGTGAAGATGGGCAAAAAGGTTGGTGAGATACGGTTGAAATCCGAGCAGCACCACACCCGCTAGCATTCCCATCGCTTGGGTCAGAAGCAACGCGGAGAGCTGCGAACGTCGTCGGTACAGAGCGAACAGCAGGAGTCCGCCGGCATAAAAGACCGCATACACCACACCCGTAAACTTGGTGACGCACAAAAGCGCCATGGCCGCAGTCATTGCAAGCAAGTAACGAGGGGCGGGCCGGCGAACATACAGCACTGCCACAGCGGTCAGGATCGTGAGCAGAGAAGCAAGCAGACCATCGACATAGAACGTAGTGAGCTGAGCGAGTGCGACCGGGTTGGCTGCGGCCAAGCCTGCCATGAGCACGCTCATTCCGCGCTTGAGAGACAGGGACTGACAAGCCGAGAGCGATAGGAGGAAGGCCGCAACCAGCAAGACCGGGCCGAGCAGTTTGGCGCTCTCGATGTTGCCGCTCAAACGATACAAAGCGGCCTGGGCCACCCAGATTCCTTTTGGATAGTAGTTACACCAGGCAATGTCTCCGTGCCATAGTGGCAGTGGTGCATCCCAGATCGGATTCCAGCCGTGGGCAATCTGAAACACCGCCTCTTGATGATAGGTTTGTCCATCCCAAGACAGATCGTAGATACGACCACAGACAAGGCCGAGCGCTGCTAGACCAGTCAGCAGTCCCACGACATCGAGCAGCGGGGTTTTGCTGAGCTTCCTTGCGATGAGCAGAGACACTACGGCCGCGAAGATCGGTGGCACAACTCCCAAGCGTAAGTGGCACAATAGCTGGATCTGTCCACAAACTGCCACAGAGAATAGGAATCCAAGAAGCAGCAGTCCGAAGCGTTCCGCAGAGCCTGTAGGAGTCGTCGCCATGGGAATCAGCGTCCACTGCCGGCGCGCTTCTGCTTCGATGGTGCCGGGATTGCTGTTTGGGGCGAGGAACCGGAGGTCCGGAATGAATCGCGGAGTGCTCCGGTTTTGAGTACCTCTACGATTCGAGCGGAGGATCGACCATCGCCATAGGGACTTACAACGGGACCAAGGGCATCGCTTCCAGAAAGAAGCGCGGTGGCACGGGCTACAATCTGGTCGACATCTGTTCCGACCAGTTCGGCCACTCCGGCCTCAATGCCCTCGGGCCGCTCGGTGGTTTCGCGGAGTACCAGAACGCGCTTGCCGAGCGCTGGCGCTTCCTCTTGCACGCCCCCAGAGTCGGTCAAGATCAGATCCGCCGCAGCGAGTGCCGATACAAATCCGGGATACTCCAGCGGAGCGCACAAGTAGATTCGCGGATGTGCAGCCAGATACTTGTGTGCGGCTTCCTGTACGTTGGGGTTGGGATGCACCGGATACAGGATGTACAGGTTGGGGTGCCGCTCAAGGAGTGATAGGACGGCTTGACAGATTCTCACCAAGCCATCGCCAAACGACTCGCGGCGATGCGCGGTAAGGAGTGCCAACTTGGAGCCTGCGGGCAGGTTGATCGGCAGCGGATGTCCTTGGCGGCGCACGATCTCGGTCGCCATGAGCAGCGCATCAATGCCGGTATTCCCTGTCACAAAGATAGAGACATCCTGATAGCCTTCCCGGCGCAGGTTGTCCGCAGCACCTTCTGTTGGTGCGAACAGATAGTCCGAAAAAACATCTACCAGCCGTCGATTCGCCTCTTCTGGGAAGGGCTGCTGGAGATCGAACGAGCGCAGTCCTGCCTCGACATGTGCGACCTTGATTCGCTGATATAGCGCTGCCAAACCGACCGTGAATGCAGTGGTGGTATCGCCTTGAACGACCACCAGATCGGGGCGGGTCTCGCTGAGCAATCGATCGGCTCCGTTCAGCACATTGCAGGTCAAGTCAGCCAGCGTTTGCCGAGGCTGCATTACCTGCAAATCGACGTCTGGACGGACATCGAAAAATGACAGCATCTGCTGGAGCAATTCCCGATGCTGGGAGGTAATACAAGTGGTGACCCGAAAGAACGGATCGCTGCGGAGCGCATGGTAAAGAGGCGCAACTTTGATCGCTTCCGGTCGCGTTCCAATCGCAAGCAGAACATGCATGGTCAATTCCTCGTAAGGGCACGGAAGGTCTGGGTATAGCGCGATAGAATCGCGGTCGGATGAAAGACCCGCCGGGCATAAGCACTGATGGCGTCGCGATCGGAGCGGAGTCTGTCTCGCTCAGCCACGACGCGATCCATGGCGCGGATAAGCTCTGTTTGATTCGGTTGTTCAGCGCGGGAGGCTATGTCGACCAGGGCCCCAATCTGGAGCTGCATAATGTCTCCTCCGGGGTTGGGAATCACAAAGCCACGCTCCGCGCTTGCTCCACACAACTCCTCGGCGCTGCCGCACAAGCTGTGAATCAGCGGTGTTCCGGTCAGTAGTGCTTCGGTGGCGGCCAGGCTCCAGCCTTCAAAGAAGGAATTCATCACCATGGCATCAGCGGCCGAGAGCACGGTAGAGACGCTTGGGTGATAGCTGTCGAGCCGAATCCTATCGCGGCAAGGCAGGCTCTCGCACAGCGCTTGAAGCTGTTGATAGTAAGCTCTCTCCTCTGGTGGGACGTTGCCCATGCAGAGCAAAATGGCCTGCGGATCACGCGCTGCGAGTTGCGCGAACGCATGGACGATTCCGATCTGGTTCTTCTGCGAACAGTAGCGACCGAGACACAGGAAGAGAGTGGCTGAATCGGGAATCCCCAGAGCACGCCTGGCCTCGTCGCGTGAAACGGCGGTAATCCGCTCCGGATCAATTGCATTTCCCACCACGATCACTCGATCTGTGGGCAGCGTGGGATTGTGCGCGTGATAGTAGCGTTTTACCAGGCCGCTCACCGCCAGACCTTTGGCAAAACGGCGGCTCCGCTCTGCTTCGATCTTCCACTGCTCTGGGCTTAGCCAGACATAGGTGTTGTGAATCGTCTCAACGATTGGTCTGCTCAGTCTCTCGGCAGCAAGCAGCGCGGGCAAGCTGGCGTAGTGCGAATTGATGATCTGTGGATCGAGCTGTTGAAGCTGGCTGTGAAGTCTCTGTTCGTTTCCTTCTGCCAGCACAATGTCGTGTCCTTCGGCGCGTAGCTTGTCTGCCACCTGTCCACCGCGCTGGAAGCAAGCCACTGCTGTCCGGACCCCATGTTGGTGGAGGTTGCGGACCAGGAACGCGACGACTTCCTCCAGCCCTCCCACATCGAGCGAATCCACCAGCATCACGTTACGGAGCGGCTGCGCTCCCGCGCTGATCACTTGCACCGGCTGTGGTTCCGCGTACGGGGGCGGTGTGATTCCGGTATTGGGCTGCGGTACCGCAAAGTCCTGTGCGAAGGTATTGGCATGCCGCAGCAGGTTGGCCAGGCATCGTTCGGGCTGCCATTCCTCCAGATAGGAATTGAGGACTTCCAACTGCATCATATCGCGGCGGAGCTGCTTCGCAAAAGACAGTGACAAGGATGGATCATCCCCAAGACAGAGCTGATAGGGGGCCATGACCAATGGCTGGCCACTGCTCAAAATGAGCGGATGTCCCGTCGAATAAGAATCCGCGAGCTGTTGCAGATACTCTCCTTGAGACAGCGGCGGTTCACAGGGCGGAACGAGCGTCCAGTTCACCATTCCATAAACTTCATAGGAAGAGTCGAGCAAGAACTTTTCCACGAAACCTGCATTCGACAGTCCTTCTAGCCGGAGCATCTCACTGGGACTGGCAACGCTGACGAACAAGAAGTAGGCCCAGGGATTGGCCGTGATGATCTGACGCAGGCGGTCGATGCCGATTCGCTGCAGCGGTACCGGAATCGCGAACACCGGGCGACCCGCAACTGCGGGTGGCAGCGCTCGGGCCGAGTGCTGAACGTCGCGGGCCTTCATAAGGAGTGAACTGCTCGTGCAGCCGCGTAGCAGGGGCATGACGCGCTCGCGCTGCGGAGGACGTTCTACACCTGACTGGACCGCGCTCGGTGAGGGTCGGCAGACCAGTTCATAGGAGTCCGGGAGTACCCGTGCAAAGACCTGCCATGAGCGACTCTGCGCGGGCTGGGCATCCTCTGGAACGATCGAGAGGTTCTTGCGTCCACTGCCCGCATCCTGTGCACCGGGTACGGCCAGGTTGACGGGCAGTTGTTGAAGCTGTTCTTGTAGCGTGGTGCGGGTGCGGTAGGGCAGGGCGGGATCGAGCACCACGTCCCAGCGCTGACGGGCAAAGCTGCGTCGTTGTTCCTCCAGATCGATGAGCAGAGAGACCCGTGCATAATGCTCGTTGCGTTCCTGGGTCAGCAGATCGTGACTCATGGATCGTTGATGTACTCGATAGGAATACAGTGGCTCACGATTCCCAATATGCAGAAGTCGACCGCAGCGACGCAGGCGGAGCCAGAAATCATAGTCTTCTGCACCGCGCAGGGAGTCAGAATAGACATGGCCCATGGATGCCGCTGCGTTCCGGCGATACAGGAAGCAGGCGTTCACATAGTTATCGCGTTCTGCGGACAGCGGAACATCACTGCGACACAGTCGCACCACTTCAGGAGCGATCGGGTCGACGTTCAGTTCACGATAGGAGCCGTCGGTGATTGGTTTGCCATTGTCATCAATAATGTCAACGTCGGCATAGGCCAGCACCGCCTCAGGATGACGGAACAGAGACTCCGCCAGTCGGGCGATGGCATGCGGATGCATCAAGTTGTCCGCAGAGGTCCAGGTGAGCAGCTCTCCTTTGGCAAACTGAAACGCGTTACTCAGAGCCCGTGGTAGTTTCTGATTGACCTGACGGAACAGATGCACTGAGGGCAGATCGAGAAGCCCTTCGAGCGACGCCGCAACGTCTTCGCGTGAGCCATCATCCACTATGATCAGCTCAAGATGGGGATAGCTTTGGGATAGTACGCTGAGAACCGAGGAACGCAGCAGATCGGTTTGATTGTAGACCGGCAGAATCACGCTCACCAGTGGCAGGCCCTGATGGCGAACGAGCGCCGGATCGCTGAGCAAAACAGAGGCGGGCACAGCCGATGCGGAATCGGAATTTCGCGGACTGGTACTGGTGTGCGTCACGGTATCGCGAGGCGGGATCTCGCTGGGTAGACCCAATCCAGCGGAGGCCGGCTCTTGGCTCTGTTTGCTTCGCAGAAGTGGCAGCTTGTCCTGTAGGAAGGCGGTCAGCAGATTGGGAAGTCGGCCAGGGTGTACATGCTCGGTGACGTATTCGGTCACTTTCAGGCTCGCGGTTGCGAGTCGCTGGGCTTTGCTCTGGTTGGCGCTGCTGGAATCCGTGATGGCTTGGACATAGCTGTGAGCGGCTTGCAGAGAGCGAAGCGGGCCTCGCTCGCGGAATTGCTGAAGCCCTGAAAGGACGGCGCGACTGTGCGGAACGCTTTCAATCGGCTGCGTAATCTTGCGTCCTACCTTCCACGTCACCGAATGGATGATCTGATCGTTGACTTCGCGAAGCTGATTGATTTCGTTGCGGAGCCGGGCGATTTGGTCTGCGGCACTGCGGTTCTGCTGTTCGAGCTGGGACTGATGGTTCTGCTCGCGTAGGGTGAGGGTATGCGCGTTTGCAGTGGCAAGCCAAGCGGCACACAGTGGCTCTGCGGAAAGACCTTGGCGCAGCCATGGGATGGATTCTGGGAACTGATCAGACAAGTACAGGAGTCCGCCATGCAGGGCTGCAACCGTCGCTGGAGGGAGTAGCCCGTCGGCTCGTTCGATCAGCCGCGACAGAGCCGCGAGCTGCATGAACGTGGCGTAGAAAAAGCCAAGTTCACTGCCGAACTTGGTGATCTCTTCATCGCTCGACGGTTGCTCTTGGCTGCGCAGTAGCTGTCCGATTCGCCGATCTTGTTCGGTCAATCCTCCCACACGGACCATACCGATGATGCTGGTCCAGAACTCGCCAACGTCGAAGCTGAGCAGTAGTGGTTCGCAACCGAAGGTTTCGCGGAGCGCTCTTTCCAAAAATGGGATAGTGAGATATGTAATATGCTCAAAAGAGCTATTTAGGCAGATCCACTTTTCACCATGCTCCTGGGCACGCGCCGATCCCCCATCTGGGGTTGCAAACAGGAACACTCCGCCATCGAGTAGGGTGCTCCGTACTTTTTCAAAGGTTGTACGAAGATCAACCACGTGTTCGATAAAATCCCAGGCCGTAACAAGGTCAACCGGTGCTGGATTTGCAGACTCAAACGACGATACCAGCACCGGGAATCCCTGCTGGCGGACGGACTCTGCTGCACTCGGACTGATCTCGACGCCTGCACAGTGAAATCCAGCAGCGCCAGCCATCTTCAGGAAGTGGCCGGTGGCGCAGCCGAGATCAAGGATCGTCTTCGCACAATCCGCAGTGTGTCCGGAAAATAGTCGCGACAGCGCAAGCTGCCAGCGAAAGGCTATCGGATCGAGTCCATCATAGTTGGAGTAGCCGTTGCCAGAAGCGGACTCTGTCTTGTGAAAGTAATCGGTGCCATACAGCTCTGCGATGTTATCGGGGATGTCCGAAATGAAGAGGAGCCCGCAGTCCTGGCAACCGACAATGGCTCTTCCATCAGCGCGTTGATAGGCGTGGGAGAAGTTCGAGGAGCCACAGTAAATGCAGGTAAGCGGTTGCATTACGGCTCGTATATCGCAACCACGCGACGACTGTCAACGGGCCGGGCGGGCCTTGACTTTGTTCCTTAAATTACGGTACACGCAGCCGCAGCGATGTCTCTTCCTGATGCTCTGCGAAACGGGCTCTCTTCATTGAAAGACGACTTTCTCCTCGGCGGGGAAGAGGGTCGGCATCGGTTCTATTCTCGGTTTTCGGCTTATGTGGACGATGTCCAGACCTCTCTGGCGGAGCGTAGGAATCCTGTTAGCAAGGCCAGGAGGCCCGCCCGACCTCATCCTTCCGATTTGCTGCGGCGACTGGTTGCAACGGACTGTGTTCCGAACGCAAAGATGGGAAGACGGGGCCAGCCCGTCAAGTCGGTGGCACTGCTCACCAATCAGGTGCTGGACTGGAAATCTCTTGCCCCGACTTATGGTGGAGGCGAGCGCGTCTGCCTGACCCTTGCGGGATTGTTGCGGGAGTCTGGCTGCACGGTGACCATCTATCAAGGGGCCCATCAGCCGTTTCAAGGAGAGTGTGCGGGATTCAAGGTGATTGGGCTACCTTCCCATCAGCGTTTTTCGGAGTTTGACTACGGAATCTCTGAGAATTTTTTCGATATCAGTCACTCCTATGACGGAGTGATCTACAATTTACCGGAGTACGCCTCTGCCCATCGAATGCGCCGTGATGCGCTGCTCCTGTGTCACGGCATCTGGTTTGACCATCGCAACTATGAAGGACTCGGAATCCGTAGTGAGGACTGGTTCCGTCACCTGCATCGTTGCTTTGCGCAGCCCGGCTTGGTGGTGAGTGTCGATACCAACTCGATCAACGTGGTGCGTGCGCTGTGGCCCGAACTCGCCACGAAGATGGTCTATCTGCCCAACTTTGCGGATACCGAACTCTTTCATCCACAGGTGGAGTGGCCGACTCCTCAGCGCTCAGCAGAGGATCTGACCATTCTGTTTCCGCGCCGCAGTCATGTCAACCGTGGTAGCCGCATCCTGGGCGATATCTTGTCGCGGATTCCGCACCGCTGTCGCATTCTGTGGATTGGCGAAGGGGACGGACCGGACAATCGAATCATCGAAGCGCTGGCGCAGCAGGATTCCCGGCTCCAGTTTCTGAAGGCGAGCTTTGAACAGATGCCGGACTACTATCGTTCCGCAGACATCTGTGTGATCCCAACCATTGCCTGCGAGGGCACCAGTCTGTCTTGCATCGAGAGCCTGGCCTCTGGCTGCGCGACGGTGGCGACGCATATCGGTGGATTGTCGGACATCATCCAGTCCGGCAGCAACGGACTGCTAGTGAGCCCGAATCCAGAGTCAATCTCTGGGGCGATCAACTACCTGATTGAACACAGTGCGGAGCGGACTCGACTTCAGCTCGCGGCCCGCCAATCTGCCCAGCACTTTGATGTGACGCGTTGGCGGAAGCGGTGGTTGGCTTTGCTGTCGCACTTCGGCTGGATTCCTGCGGAAGCGGGTCGTAGTGAAGATGCGCTCTTTTGGCTATGAACCATTACGGTGCGGAGCTTCGATGAAGGTTGCAATCGTTACCAAGAATGCGGTGCACGGCGGAGTCGAGACCCAGATCCGACTTCAGCAGCTTCTGTTTGATGCGCCGGTGTTTGTGGCCGGGGGCGCAAAGACCGACAATCCGCCGTTCACCTATGAGTACGTGACCGGCGAGCTGGATCTTATCAGCAAGCTGCGCGGCTTTGATGTGGTGCTCTATCACTGGCCCCCTCCATGGGCGGTGTCGGCGATTCGGCGCAGTGGCATTGCTTCGGTGGAGTATGTGCATCGAACCGACACTGCGGACTGCGATAAGAGTGTTCCGACTCGCCTAATAACCCACTCACCGTTTCTGGCAGACTATGTGATCGAGACGTTTCGTCGGCCCTGTGCAGTGGTGCCGCTGATGCTCGATGTCGAGCGATTCCCAGACTTGCAAAGTAGTCCGAATCCCGGTCATGCGGTGGGCTGTCTGACCACGTACTATTGGGCCAAGGGAGTCGACGTTCTGCTGGCAGGCTGGGAAAGAGTCCAAGACAAGCTTCCTGAATATTCACTGCGCTGTTATGGACTGGGGGAGGATTTCGACAAGCTACAAAAGGTCGCAGTGGGCCTCCAGAGAGCGGAGCTGCGTGGACCTGTTCCCGAGGCTGCGCCGCATCTTCCTGAGTATGCCCTGTACGTGGTTCCATCGCGGCTCGAAGGCATGCCGGTGGCGATTTTGGAGGCGCTTTCCTCTAACATTCCGGTGCTCTGTTCGGATCTGGAAGGAATGCGCGACTTCAATCGGCTGGCGGTTGATCGTGGCCATGAAGAGCCGCTGAACCTGTGTCCGCAGGACAACCCGGAAGAGCTGGCTCGAATGATGGCGCAACTGCTCCGGCAGCCACGGCGGGTCGATACCCGCTCCTACATGAAGAAGTTCTATTCTGTGGAGCGAGTCGGTGAGCTGATGCGTCAATCGCTGCTCGGCGCGATGACCGATCATGCGCGCAAGCGTCGAGGCGAAGGACTGGGCGGAGAGCTGGCTGCGGTGGTTTCAGAGATTGAGGAACTACAGCACCAACGCGGCGTCCGTCTGCTCAATCGAATCGAGCAGATGAAGCAGCGATTCCTCGGTGGTGGTGCACCGATTGTCGACAAGCTCAAGGTGCTAGAAGAGAGAGTCCGCAGACTCGGCCCGAACTAGCCTACGGCGGCGACTTCACTTGTTAGGGGGTCGAGCGGCCCGTGAGCAGTGGCAGCGTAATCGAGGAACGCTTGTCTCCCCCTCGGTACAGCTTGTGGGTTGCGACCTGGAAGTCGCTCGGGTTGGCCCGGTAAATGTCGACAAACTTTTGCGGGTTGCGATCGACCAGTGGGAACCACGAGCTCTGCACCTGAACCATGATGTGGTGTCCCACCCGGAAGGTGTGATTGACATCCGGCAGCTTGAACCGCACGCGGGTTGGCTGGTTGGGAGTCATCGGTTCTGGCTGTTCAAAGCTGTTCCGGAATCGACTTCGCATCACCTCTCCACGGACCAGCGCTTGATAGCCACCCATCCGAACGCCGCGTGGATTGGGCTCTGGGTCCGCTGCGTTCTCTGGGAACACATCGATCAGCTTGACCACAAAGTCGGCATCGCTACCCGTGGTGGCTACCCACAAATCCACTTCGATCGGGCCCGCCACCGTGGTGTCGCTCTCCAGCGGCGGCGCGTCGTACACCAGGACATCGGGTCGACGCGAAGCGAAACGCTGATCTTCCACCATGTATTCTGGTTCGCGCTGCGCAGACAGACGCTCGCGGTACGGAACCGGCTTGCTCGGGTCACTTACATAGCTATCCATGGCGAGCGGAGTCTCTTTCCCAGACTCATTCGACAGCCGACCCTGGGCAGAGAAGTAGAACGTGGTCTGTTTGACCGCAGGGGGCCACGTTCCATAGCGATGCCATTCATTGGAACCGGTCTCGAACACCCACGCTTCGGCTGGTGCTTCGCTCTTGATTCCCTTGAGATGCTGCAAGAAAAATGGAGCCAGAATGTGGTCTTGGTAGTAGCGCGAGGTCTTGGCTCCAAACGACAGATCTCCCAGTCCGTCTCCGTCGCTGCGGTACTGTCCACCGTGCTTCCAGGGACCGAGCACGAGCGTGCTGGTGGTGGCAGGACTCTGCTTTTCAATGGCTCGGTAGGTTTCGAGGGCACCAAACAAGTCCTCTGCATCATACAGACCACCGACCGTCATCACGGCCGGACGGATGTTGCGCAGATGGGGCCGAGGATCACGCGCTTTCCAATATTCATCGCGAGACTGATGTTCGACGCAGGCTTTCCAGAACGGCAGCGATTCTCCTACGACGCGGGTGTCCGCATCGAACAGAGGCCCAAGGTGCAGAAAGTAATCGTAGATGTCGCCCGTATCGTGCTCGAAGTCCCAGCGTCCTTTGGCGGTCGGCTTTGGCCGGGCTTTGCCAAAGTTTGCATAGAACAAAAAGGCGTCGGCGAGAAACAGCGCTCCATTGTGGTGGAAGTCATCGCCGAGAAACCACTCTGTCACCGGCATCTGAGGGGACACTGCCTTGAGGGCCGGATGCGCATCGATCGCAGCCTGGGTGGCATAAAAGCCTGGATATGAATTCCCCCAGATGCCTAATTTCCCATTGTTGCCTGGAACGTTTTTGACCAACCAGTCAATGGTGTCGTAGGCGTCGCTCGACTGATCGACATCGCTCTTGCTTCGCTTGCTCGGCAGGTAGGGCGTGACGTCTGTGAAGGCCCCTTCGGACATCATCTTGCCGCGCACGTCTTGGAACGCAAAGATCATCCCATGGCTGATCAGAGACGGAGCCGGTGAGAAGGTGCGGATCCAGCGGGGCTCGCGAGTGGAAGGGTAATTGTCGACTCCGTACGGCCCAATCCCATATGGGGTTCGCATCAGCAGAATCGGATAGGTCTGTGAGCGATCTTTGGGAACGTAAACATGGGTGAACAGACGGACGCCATCTCGCATCGCAATGCGAAACTCGTGCTTGGTGTAGTGCTCACGCAGTGCCCGCGTGATCTCTTCGTCGGTATGGAGTTCACCGGGAATGATCGGCTTGTCGGCACCTGACTTGGGAGATTCCAGCGTCGGCGCTGCGGTGGCAGTGAGTGCACAGAGTAGGGAAGGAACTAGGACGGTCTTCAGGAGGGTGGTTAGGTACCGCACAGGCAAGGAAATCCTCTGTATTAGCTCTTGAACGCGCTGGCGTCAGGGAGTCCACTTCCGCTCAGGTTTGCACCCATCGCGGTGAGTACACCCGAGAAAATGTCCGGCTCATTGGTGAGTAGCTTTCCGGGCTGGGCCGCACCGGTACGAGCATCAAAGCCGTAGGTGAGCGTGGTCAGTGGATCGACTCCGCCCAAGATGGTGTTGCCCTTCACCATCGGTGATAGCATCAGGAATCCGTTGTTGAGATCGTGGCCGCTGCCAAAGCT
>CALLYL010000403.1 GCA_937859535.1 uncultured Myxococcales bacterium | reverse complement strand
CAGCGCAAGCCCATCCAGCAGCAGACTCGAAAGCGACTTCTGTACCGTAATGATCTCGAAAAAGCGGCTGACCAAGCGCCCCCCTGGCGGCCGGCCCCACTGTGCGGACAACACACGCGGCAAAAGCTGCGAAAGCTCGCTTCCCAAACGAACGAACAAGCGCTGTTGAATTTGCTCGACTGCCGTGGCTTGCAGCAGTCGCAGCGCGCCCGAAAACAGCAGCACCAAGAACAGCAGCACCGTCAGCACCAACAGCGGCTGGCGAAGCTGCCCGAAGGTCACTTGGTTCACCAGCGCCTGCACCGCCACCGGCGTGGCTAGCGCCAGAAGACCAATGAACGCGGCATACACCAGCACCACCCACAGCGCCGATGCTTCCACGATCAGCAGCTTGCGGAGCCGAGCCGCCGGAGACGGATGATCGTGGTGCGCATCATGAGCATGCGCCTCATGGGCGTGATCTGAATGTTCGTCCTCCGTCGCTAGGGACGCGATCACTGCCTGCGACGCCAAGGGCTCGATCGTCGCAGTGACCGCTGCCGCTCCTTCCACCGCCGGCACGACCTTGGGATCGCCAACCTCAGTCCTATTGACCGTCGATGAATCCGAATCTGAGTCCTGCTGCATCACGCCCTTCCTTCATCAATAGAAGCAGATCCCACCCTGGGCATCGGTAATGGATGCCGCAAGCCCTGGACCACATGCATAGGAAATTTCTATAAGGCTGATAGAAAGAGAACGTCAGGTCGGCAGGCCGAACACTTGATTGGTGGCCGCCCGCGTATGAGCAGCCAGCTCGATGACCGATTCCCCACGCAGCCGCGCCACAAACTCGGCGGTGTGCACCAGATAGGCTGGCTCATTGCGCTTCCCCCGCATCGGAATCGGTGCCAAATAGGGACAGTCTGTTTCCAACAGCAGCCGACCCTTGGGAATCTGTTTGGCGGCTTCCTGAATCTGCGCTGCACTCTTAAAGGTCACGATTCCTGACAAGGAGACAGCAAAACCCAAAGCCAGCCACGCCGCCGCTTCGCTCGGTCCCCCGGTGAAGCAGTGAACGACTCCGCCCGCTGGACTCCCGCCCTCTTGCCGAAGGATCTCCATCGCCTGCGCGTGCGCTTCCCGGATATGCAACACCAGTGGCTTGTGTAGCTCCTGCGCAAGGCGCACAAACCGTCGCAGCAGCAGCACCTGCTCTTCTGGGGAAGAGTGATTGTAGTGATAGTCGAGCCCCGTTTCCCCGACTGCCATCACCCGTGGTTGTCGGGTCAGGGCAACGATCTCCTCCCACAGGGCTTCCCCGAGTAGCTGCGACTTGCCACTCTGGGGAGGCTTGGCCGAGATCACCGCGCTCGCATCGTGAGGATGAATACCTACCGCCGCAAACATCTCGGAATCACTCGTCGCAAGGGACACCGCATTGCGCGCTTCTCGTTCACTCCCACCGGAGCCGATCACCACAAATCGCGACACCCCCGCTTGACGGGCTCGTGCCACCACCGCAGCCCGATCATCCACAGGACCAGACTCCGAAGGTCTACAAAAGTCCGCTTCTTCCAGATGACAGTGTGAGTCAATCCACATACGTCGCAGTAAACACTATTTCCGAGGTGGACGAGGGAAAAACGAGCTGGTTCGCCGGACATACTCGGCGTAACCGGGCCGACTGTTCATCGACTTTTCCAGCAGTGGAACCCCCGAAACGCGCAGCAGCAAAAACGACATCAGGAGTGGACTGAGCACCGTCCACAGTCCGCTTCCCGTTGCCAACGCTCCGAAGAATAGTCCCCACCAGACCAAGAAATCTCCGAAGTAGTTCGGGTGTCTGGTGTAGCGCCACAGTCCCTCCTGCATCACCTGCCCTCGGTGTTCTGGATGACGCTTCCAGGCCGCCAACTGTACATCAGCGATCGCTTCACAAGCGGTTCCAGCTAGCACCAGTACCATCCCCAGCACATCGAGGACGCCCAGCTCCGCTGGCGTTGGCACGGACATCGCCACTTGCAGCGGCAGTGAGATCACAAAGATCAGCGCAGCTTGCAGCCAAAACACAATCAAGAGACTGCGCAGAGGCCACTTTTCGCCGTGCCTCTTTCGCATCGCTTGGTAGCGTGGATCCTCCCCCTTGCCCAGGTTGCGCCAGGCCAGATAGCCACTCAACCGGACGCCCCACAAGGTAGTCAGTGAAACCATCCACAGCTTCCGCAAAGGAGCTCCGTCCCCCAGCCGCATCGCAATCCAAGCGATCCCAACAAAGCCCATGCCCCAGAAAATATCAACGATGCTGGCATCGCGCAGCCGCAGGCTGAGGAGCCAAAGCAGCGTTGGCACAACGAAAAGAAACAATGCGGAATCAAGCGCTACCAAGTGATGCGGCATGGGGTTTGTGTTCTTATGATGCCGCCATCCGAGCGAAAACAACACGGTTACCGCCATCACCTCGCCGATTGCCGCCCAGTCTCACTACGGACCCTAGACGGGCAACCCAAGACGCAAGGCACTTGGCGGAACGACTTTGTAAGTGGTAAGTGAACGGGAATGAACTCCGTCACAGTCCGCATCCAGGAGCAGAGGAGCAAGTACCTCATCGATGTCTACTTGCTCCTTGCCATCGCTCTGGCCGCCGGACTCGGCTATCACCCCGCGATTGTGACCGTCCTCGTTGCCAGTTTTGCAGTGCTGGTGGTCAGTGTATTTGCGGTGCGACCAAACGCCAAGGTCCATCTCCAAGGACTCTGTCTGCTGGCCATGGCGATTCTTGTTGGGGCCAATGTTCCGGCGGAAACCACCAACTACACCTATGTGCTGCTCTGCCGAGGTTCTGCCGTACCGTTTTTGTTCTTGGCGGCGCTCCTGGATGCAGGGAATGAACGCACTCGCCGCTTGGTGTTGGCCATCGCCACGACGCTGAAGCTCGCCCTCCTCATCGGAGGACTGTACGTGGTGCCACATCCAACGATTGATGTCTGGCAGCTCCAGCAGTATGCGGTTGACTTCCTCCTGCAAGGGAAGAACCCCTACACCACTCCTGTGGATGACATCTATGCCGGTGGAATCGCCTTCGGGTATCAGAAATATTATGCGTATGCACCGCTTAATTTGCTCCTATCGATCCCCGCCAAAGTGATCTTTGGCGACTATCGCTTTGGGCTCATCGCCGCGCTGGCGGCCTCGCTGATTCTGTTTCGCGAAAGTGGTCGTAGGCTCGGTGTGTCTTCGTTTCGCATCGACTTTCTGACCATGGCCGCGCTGCTCCATCCCCGACTAGAGCGGCTGATGATCTACGGCTGGCTCGAACCCTATCTGGTCTTGCTACTGTCTTTGTTTGTCTATCTGTATGTCACCGGGCGCAGAGGTACTTTGCCTACGGTGGTGCTGTTTGCGATGCCACTCCTGAAGCAGTACTTCGCGGTGCCGATACTGCTCTACTTGCTCATCATGCGACCGCGTGTGCGCTCCGTTCTCATCGCAGGAGCCGCCGGAGTGCTGGCGCTGTCACCACTGTTGCTGTGGAACTTTCAGGCGACGGTCCGGAATGGACTTCTGTTCTTTGTACAAAACCTGGGATTTCGTCCTGATTCACTCTCTGTGGCTGCCGGAATCTACGCCTACAGCGGCTATCAGACCGGCGTCAAAACCGCACTGTTTGCACAACTGGCGGCGGGACTGCTGGCAGCGTGGTGGTTACGTCGCCAAGACAATCGCCTCGGCAGCTTTTTAGTGGCCTCTGCGCTGTCTCTGTTTGCTTCCTTTTTGGTCGCTCCCCAGTCCTTCATCAACTACTACTTTTTCGTAGGTGTGCTGGTCCTGTTTGCGTCCCTCACCAACTCGCCATCCACAGATGAACAGCCGCCAGCTCCGCTGATCTCACTCGCGCATTCCCTGATTCGCGCTTTGGCCGTCTTTGGCATCACCTGCTCCTTGCTGTTTCTCTTTCACTTGCTCTTTGACTTCCAGCTCTGTCCCCGTTTGTTGCGTTTGGGCAGGGAGCGCATGGCTGCCGGACAGCCCCTTCTCGAAGACGGTGCCTGGATCGCCAGACCCACCGAACAAATCTTCATCTGTCAACGAAGGCACTGTCTGGGACCGATCTGTCATGACGATCTCCACTGTCTGTGCGCGGCCCGAGACGCCTTCCCCACCCCGCAGGCGCTCACGGAAAGGCTTCGGCAGCAGCGCCTAAGCGGCGTCGCCTGCACGATCGACCAAGCCAATCCAAAGGCAACCGATCACAACGGTGGCTGCTGGAAAGCGCATTGCCATGAGCGAATCGAGTAGCCGCTGTGGCTGCTGTCGGGCCGAGCAATCGCCGATTGGTCGCACAGCGGTTCGTGTATGATGCCAAGCCATGTCCACGCATCCACCGGTTCCTTCCGATCCCGTCGAGCGGCTCCATGTGGCCCAGACTCGCGCCCAGCATGGTGGCGCGCACAAATACCACGAAAAAAACGCCGCTGAAGGCAAGCTGTTCTGTCGGGAGCGCCTGCGGCTGTTCTTTGATGAGAACTCCGAGTTTGTCGAAGACGGACTGCTTGCCAACAATCAGGCCCATGATCTGGCGGCAGATGGAGTAGTCATCGGCATCGGTCGCGTTCACGGTCGCCCGGTCGCGGTGATGGCCAACGACTCAACCATCAAAGCGGGCTCGTGGGGCGCTCGCACCGTCGAAAAGATCATCCGTATTCAG
>CALLYL010000402.1 GCA_937859535.1 uncultured Myxococcales bacterium | reverse complement strand
GTGGGAATCGATGAAATTCTCGATCGTCCCCGCGCTGAAGTCGAGCGCGCCGCCTTGCAACTGCGCGAGCGACTGGATGAACTGCTGCACCTACTTGATGCGCGGATTCCGGTTCACTTGTTGTTCAATAAGTGTGATCTGCTCGACGGTTTTACTTCGTTTTTTGGTTCGCTCGATGAACAGGAAAAGGCCCAGCCGTGGGGATTCCGACTTGATACCTCCGAGCTGCTTCATCAGTCACTCGGCGAAGCGTTTCAGCAGCGCTTCGGCGATCTCATCCGAGTCCTTTCCCAGCGCACCACGGCTCGCTTGCTGACTCTGTCGGATCGCGATGCTCGCGAGGCTGCGATGGCATTCCCAAGTGAACTTGCGGCCACTTCAGCCACACTCCGCTTCTTTGTAGAAACGGTGTTCGAAGCACGGGCTCGGACCGAACGACCCTGGCTATGCGCCATACACTTGGGAAGTGCCGAACAACCCGGTCAGCACCTGATCGGAATGCGCCAAAAGCGGGCCGAAGAGCTGGGACTGCCGCATGGACGACGGACCACCGGCCTCCAACCTGCGATGGAAAGCGGCGGTGAAACCATGTTCCTGCGCGGTGTCTTTGCGCAGGTGCTACGCCAAGCAGAGCTGTCCGCCCGTCCCAGTGCAGCCAGACAAATGCGACTGCGGCTGCATCAAAAAGTTGCGGTGGTTGCTGGACTCACGCTCTGTTTCCTCGGTAGCCTCTATCTTGGAGGAAGCTACACAAGTGCCATGGTGTGGATGTCGCAGCTTCAGGATCGGTGCAAGCGAATGCTGCAAGCAGAGTCGCTACCAGTGGTTGCGAGCCGCGCCAGCAAAGAGGAGCTGACGGCAGAACTTGGTCGACAGGAAGCCGTCCGTGAGCTACTCCAGGAAGCACCATCAGGGGTGCCAAGCGGACCCGCGCAACAAGCCAGCGTACTGCTGCGTAGACGCATCGATCGCGAGCTGCTGCTTCCGCTCAAGTCGCAGATGCAGACCGACCTCGATCGAGCAGCCCAGAGACAGCAAGACGGCCCTGGAGAAGACTACACTCGCGGCTTCGGGATGCTGCGGCTGCTGCACGTACTGCGCGGCAATTCTTGCGAAGGAACCGAGCCGGAACCAACCCGGCGGTCTCTGTCGCAGTTCGTACTGGAACACTGGCAGCGTGCGCTGGGCGAAAACGCTCGATTCCTAAGGGAAAGCAGCGACGAGGAAGACCCGCAGCGACCACAGAGCGCCAATCTCCGTCTGCGGCAACAGCTCAACTTCTATTTCGATCAAGAACCAAGTCAGTTACGCGATAGCTCCCAGCTCCAGTTTGAGGAGTCACTGCGTGAACAGACACGTGTTGCGTTGGCCAGTGGCGGTGGCGCATCGGTCATCTTTAACCTGCGGGCCTCTCTGTCCAACTTGTACGAACGCGACCGACAGCTTCAGTCACCCCTGTTTGCGGAGCCCGGCATCGAGCGCGTCTTTACCAAACGCGGCTGTTCGGTATTCTTCTCGGCGGAAGCGAGCCGCGATAGCAACTGGTGGAAGTGTGTGCTCCATGTTCCGGTTCCCAAAGATCCGCCGAACCTGGAAGACATGTACCGCGAGCACTACGCTCAGGCCTGGAATACCTGGCTTCATGAGCTCAAACTCCGTCCGGTCACTCCCAAACCAGGGGCCACGCCTCGCAAAGATGGCACGGGATTGGGAGAAGTGATCGAGAAGCTCGATGCCCTGGTTCGGGATGCCCGGCCAGCCCTTCCGGAAGTGATGCAGACCGTCGGGAAGGGCTTCGACCTGGCGGCCCGCCGTGCCAAGCAAAATCAAACCAAGCGGACCTGGTACTCCGGCTGCGGCAAGTCGGTCGGCAAGTCGATTGATTGGGGTCGTGAGAGCTTCGACCAGATCAAGACGCCAGGGCAGTGCAAGAGCGCGATGGAACTACTGGCCCCGTTGTCACAACTGGCCTCCAAAGAGAAGTCCCAGAATGCGGAGGGAACCGAAGGTGATGACGGTGGGATTCAAGAAGACTACAAGAAGTACACAGAGTCGGTGAAGGCACTCCGAGCCACTCTGTACCGAGTCGAAAAGAGTACGGAACGCACCGGCGAAGCGCTAAAGCTCGTGCAAGCGACGATGGCAGGAAGTGGTGATCTGTGGACGCTGCATACTGCGCGAGACACCCTGCTCGGGAGTCTGCATGCCCGGCTGTCGAATGGTGGTTTTGATCTACAGGAAAGTGGTCTTCAAGCATCGCTGCGAGACCTAGAAGGAATGGCTTGGCAAGCGCTCCTTCCGCTGGCGGCACGAGCGCTCAATGATCAATGGAGGAGTCAGGTGTACTCTCCCTGGTCCACGCTCAAAGGGAATCAGCAGAGACAGCTTGCCACCGATGAAGAGCGCTGCAAAGGACGCACCGATTTCTTGCGTGACAAACTGACCGGATTTGTCGACAAATCGATTGCAATGTTCTTTGTGGGCAACAGCATCCTCGACTGCAATCAGAAAAGGATGTCGCCGCCGTTTGAACCAGCGCTTCCCTTCCTTGCGGGAACCTGTGGTCAGCTTC
Source organism: uncultured Myxococcales bacterium (assembly GCA_937859535.1). Taxonomy (GTDB): domain Bacteria; phylum Myxococcota_A; class Polyangia; order Palsa-1104; family JAEUJZ01; genus JAEUKA01. Next base: position 2,115 of record CALLYL010000402.1, on the reverse strand, counting down.
GCGATGCCCGACGCGTCGGGGCTGAAGTGACCGACTGTCCCAAAGCACTCGGTGCGGGCGGTGGTGCGCCCAAGCGCGACATTCAGAGTGTCGATGTCATTCCTCCCAAGACCGCAGGCTGTAACAAAGACGCCGACGAGGTCATTCTTGATCGCGGCGACAAGGTCTTTGTGTGCCAAGTGTCGACGGGAAACTGCGCAGAGAGCAAGCTAAAAAGCTCTCAGCGGGCGGTGCTCCGCGTCAAATGGAAAGAGAGTCCGAACGCCAACGTCGTGCTGCAAACAGACTATCCCGATGACCTCTTCCAGAAAGCTCAAGTTGCCGGAAGTACGCTGCGGTTTTCGGTTCCAACAGCGTCGGCACCAGGACACTGCGAAGGCTATGTGATTCGCTTTACGCTCGCACCCGCAGGTGGTGGCGGCGGGGCTGCGGTTCCCAAGAAAGCCGACGATCGCTGGCGAAGCACAGAGCTTCCCGAAAGCTTGGTCAGCCTCCAGCGCTGAGGGTGCATGGGTCAGCCAACTTCGACGACACTGGGAGTGTTTGGATATCTGCCAGGACATCCAGACTTCGTGCGCGTCCGGGCAGCGGGGCGCGAGGTTCGTCGACTGGAAGACTGGCTGGAGCGCGGACTCCACCAAGCGCGCTGGGACATGGGAGGTGGCTTTGCGGTCGCCTATCCCCGGCTTTATCACCGCTTTTTGTTCCGTCCTGACAACAGTGATCGCGCCGTGATGGGACTCTTGTGTGCGTCGCAGGACTGTCACCAGCGGCCCTTCCCGTTTGCGGCATTCGATCTCGTTCAGACCTCCGACTGGGACGCCCAGGCGGCATCTCTTATCGCACGCAAGGACGGGTTCTTTACCACCATGGAAGCGCTGATTCGCCAGGTGGGCAGACTGTCTCACATTGGACAAATACACGGCCAAGTTGAATCCACGCTGTCGCCAAGTGTTGCCGGTGAAGCACGTGAGGCCCCGGCACCACCGACTGACGAGGAAGCGCGTTATGCAAACTTTTTGCAAGAAACCACCTGCGGAGATCTCGGTGGCAGCGAGTCTCCCGGGCACACGCAAGGTGCAGGACGAAACGGATTGGCGCTCTGCTGGGAACTGATCGCGCTGCTGGGCAGCGGATCCGATCCACGACTGCTACGGCATAGCATCCTGATTCCGCTGGGTCGTCCGGCCTTTGCTCGGCAGCTTGAACTGCGCTTCTATGTTTCGCTGTTATCGATGCTGGTGCAGCCCCATCGGGCGACCCTGACGCTGTTTTGGCAGCTTGGCGGTACCCAGCCGGGGGTATTGCTCGCCAGCTTTCGCGAACCCACCGTGGACAGCTTTTCCGCGTTGTTGCGGTCGGATGGAAACACTCGAGGAGTGTGGCAACCCGGACGGTCCGAGCTGCCTTCGCAGGCAACGCTCCCAGGTCTGACAGATGCAACTCCGTTGCAGGAACTCTTGACGGTTTTGGCGATGAAGCGACGAGGCAGTGAGCTGAACTTCCAACGCCCGGAACATCCAAGGTAGAACAGGTCTTCGCATATGAGACTGCACCTGCGCGTAGTGTCGGGAATCCAGATCGGCGACGAGTGTGACCTCGATCAATCAGGCGGCCTGATTGGGCGAGGCGAGCACGCACAGTTCTGCTTGCATGACAATTCGGTGTCCCGCACTCACCTGGAATTGCGCTTTGCAGACGGCTGGTGGGCGATCCAGCACAGCACCCGCAGTCCAACAATGGTCGACGGAGCGGTGCTGACCACGCAACCGCTACGGCTCCAGCAGCAAGGGCTCATTCAAGTCGGAAAGATCGGTCTCGAGTACTTTGCCGAGGAAGCGCAGAGCGAGCCAGCTTCCTCGCCGCAGTCCGTCGCTCCACAGACCATGATCAACATCCGCAACAAACTGCCGGCGCTTCAGCAAGCCGTCTTGCCGCAGATGACGCCGATGCGCGCCCCCGAGCCGGCATCTCCGCAGAGTTCCCCAACGCTGATTCTGCGACGCCCCGCGCCCGAAGCATCACCGAGCGCGATGAATGGTCCAGCGCTCGTGCTGGAGCACTCGGCCCCTCCGACGCTGATTCGTCCCGCCATTGCCATGGTGCCCCCACCGC
>CALLYL010000401.1 GCA_937859535.1 uncultured Myxococcales bacterium | reverse complement strand
TCCGGACACCGACATTTCAAGCATTTTTTTCGTTCCGTCGAGCACTCTTAATCGGCGCTGCTTAAAATCGATCATTTTTGCTGTGAGCTGACTAACTAACGCTTGTTCGGAACCAACGACCATGGGCTCCTGATGCATGGCCGGACCTGTGTCTGTCGGTGGCTCGACGGTGAGCTGGCTACATGCACTGCTTTTGGAGGACTTCGGAGTATACGCCCTTTATGTTGATTGATATATCTATGCCGATGAGCAGGCGACCGTGCGCCCTCCGTAACTGTACCTATTTCTATTTGCGTAGCGATAGGATGCACGGCTGTGGGGGCTCGCTTCAGACGGACTCCGTTCTCGTCGGAATAAGGTGGAGGTTTGCATGCGACTCAATCAGGTGACAGTCTCTGTGCGCGACGTCGACGAGGCGATTTCGTTCTATCGGCGGCTCGGACTGAGGCTCATCGTTCGTAGTCCGCACTATGCGCGCTTTGTGTGTCCCGACGGGGGCAGTAGCTTTTCCGTCCACCTTTGCGAGCCAGGAACAACGATTCACAGTCGGACGGTAGTGTACTTTGAGTCGGAGCGTCTCGACGAGTGGGTGACGGAATTGCAGGCCAAGGGGATTGTGCTTGTGCATGGTCCCAAAGACCAGAGCTGGCTGTGGCGCGAGGCGCGACTCACCGACCCGAGCGGAAATGAGCTGTGCCTGTACCACGCCGGGGAAAATCGGCTCCATCCGCCGTGGCGTGTTCGTGATGAGGAAGCCGAAGGAACCAAGCCCCACTCTGCGTGAACGAAGCTAGGCCATGCAGAGACTCTGTTCGGCACAGGGAATCTACGTTGGCATATGACTGCGCGGACTGCTGACCGGTCCACTGATCAGACGCTTCCAACGCTCCGATTTCCGTGCTCGCTCTCTTCAATGAAATCGCGGGCTTAGGTGTCACGGATTGACAAAATTCGTGACAGATAATCCCATGGTTTTATGGGGGCTGCTGTTTGTAGTCGGTGTCGGAGTCGGCTTCGACTGAACGACCGCGAGGATCGGGAGTACTGCTCGGGGAGATGCAGGATGCGTGCGTATCGGGCGCGCCAGGCACAACAGCGAGGACTGCCACTACGCCGTCGAGGACGCCCGCCCAGGGTCACCTCGGACACAGAATCACTGCAAAGACAGATCGTCGCGAAAGACCGAGAGATCGCGGCGTTACAGGCTCGCAATGATGAGCTGACAAGACAGATCGCGCTGTTGCGTGAAACAGGAGTCACTCAGGACTCTGCAACAGATGGTAACACCGGCACAGGAATCGTTCCTGAGTCCGATGGAAGCACGGGACAGGATGGAACCGGCGCAACCGGGACCGTTACGGACGGTAACACCGTAACAGGCGATGGCACGCAGCCAGACCCGACTACCCCAGTGCTGCCAGGCACGCCAGATACTCCTGTTACTCCTGATGGGCCGGACGAACCAGACGACGGGGACGTCGACGGCGATGAGGACGGCGATGAGGATAGCGATGAGGACGGCGGGGATGAGGACAGCGGGGACGTCGACGGAGACGACGATGAGGACGACGAGAACGACGGCGATGAGGACGGCGAGGGTGATGAGGACGAAGGTGGCGATGAGAACGATGGCAACGACGAGGACGACGGCGATGGCGACGAAGACGATGATGAGGACGACGAGGGTGATGAGCACGACGGCGATGAGGACGGAAACGATGACGACGACGAAGACGAGGGTGGATCTGGCGGGGGTATTGGATCTTTGCGGAGGCAGCGGGATGAAGCGGTCGCGATGGTGGCCGAACTGCGAGCACTGGTCGAAGAGCTGAGGCTGCAAATCACGGTGTTACAGGGCCGCTCTGAAGTGCTCCAGACACAACTGGATCGATTGCTCACGTTGGCTGACGCGGCATCCCCTGCGGGGGCAAATCCTGAGGCTGCAAGGGCCAACTTGCTTTCGGCCATCTTGCGCCGGTTTCGACGAGAACTGAGGGAAACCGAAGCGCAGCGTGATCGTCTCCTAAACAGACTGCTCGCGCACGGATTGAACATGGAGGATGCGACCGTTCACGGACACCTCGACTACGGTCGTGCGCAGACAGCGCTGTATTCCCAGATTGAACGCGAGCTGCACATCCGCGACCGCTATGCAGAGTGGGAAGAGACGCATCGAAATCGAGGAGCAGAACGACGGATTGATCCGCTCCGTCCGCTCGCTATGCAGGTGCTTCAGACAACCATCGCGGTGCGCTGGCAGTTTATTGCGACTCCTCCGCTCGGCTTCCGTCAGCGTCCGCGCTGGGAAGTAGAAGGCGTACTCCTTGATCCACAGAGCGAGCAGTTTCTCGTTGAGCAGTCGCAAGATCGGATTGAATATCGGCTGCGCACGATGGGAGTCACATCCTAAGCTCTGACGTCGGTTCGGAAAGAATTCGACCGGTCGCACTCGCGAAAATACATCACGGCACGGATGTCCGATAGCGCGCGGATGGCCTGCCGCTGGTCTTTGTACTTCAGCGAGACTTTGGGTTCCGATGGCTCCGGTTTGTGGTCGAGAAACGCATCGAGCCGCCCGCTGAGGTACTTCATATACATTCGTCTGGCAGGACTCCGCAGCGCGTTCTCCACCGCCTTCCGCTGCTCCGCTGAAATGGGTAGGAGGGGCTGTGGGAAATGGATCAATGCCGACGTACCGTGCTCGCGCACATAGCGCACAATGGCCACGCATCTAGGAACAAAGGCAGAGGACAACGGGTTTTCCCGAGCCAAGTTCCGAACCTTCTCCCGTTCCTCTGGGCTGATGGGATACGAACGCATCGGAACATTCGGCCCCGGTTGAGACGACGCAGCCCCGCGACACAATTCCTGTATGAGCTGAGCCAGCAGCCAGTATTGCGTGGAAAACAGTGCGGTCATGATCACCTCATCGTCGGTCATCGGTGGAAAGCAGTCCAGCAGTTTTGACCAAGACGCTTGAACTGGTTGCGCTGGCCGCTTGTCCGTGTTGAGGAAGAAGGCGTAGGGAGTGGACCCATCAAGACCAGACTCTCCTCGCTTCCTCAGCGAGTTCTCTTCTTCACAGAGCGTCGCCAACATCTCCTCGGTCTGGCTGAACTTGGCGTCCAGGCTGAATGCGAGGGCCGAAGCCCATTTCTCCTGCGCTTTTTCCTTTGTTGGGGAAATAGGCGCTGCCTGATCTGAAGCGGTAGGATATTCCAGTGCTGCGATGGGTACAGGTGTTTCAGTTCTGGACACAGACTCTTGTGACACTGGCGATGTCGACGTTTCTGCGGGTTCATCTGTAACGGCATCGTCCTTCG
>CALLYL010000400.1 GCA_937859535.1 uncultured Myxococcales bacterium | reverse complement strand
CAGCGCTCCGGGTGGCATAGTACACAGAGCCGAGTAGCCCCGATGCGACAGCCGCGACGAGTAGGTTGCGAAAGGTCGTAAACTTCATGACAGCCCTTGGTCGGTTGAGTTCACTTTTGTTGTACAGGCGACGGTCGGCTCATCAGGCCACGCTCGATCGGCACCGTGCAGTAGCAGAGCGGATAGGGACACGGCTTGGGTCCATCAAACAGTGTGAACGAGTCGGATAAAAAGTCGCCCAGTCGCTCCATCTTATGCCGACGCGCCGGGTAACAGCGATAGGCGATGCCACGGTCGTCGAGGATGAAGTAACGATTGCCCGACCAGCAGGGCTGCCCGGTGAAGCGATGCGCAATCTGGCCGGTGCGGTTGTGACCCCCAAGCTGCACGAGCTGCGCTTGCTCTGTTTCAGTGTAGGGTGCAAGCCCACCGTCGAGCTTCTCGGGCTGAACCTTGAACATGACTCCACGCTCGGCGAAGCGGCTAGACAGCGCAGCCAGTCTGGGCAGGGTAGGGCGCGTTGCCACCGTTGTCACATTGAGGCTTGGCGCTGGCAAGTCGGGATCGCGCTGGCTCTGTAGTGCCTCGCGAATCGTGATCGCCTTGTCGATGAAGGACTCGACATCGGTGACGTACTCCAGATGCAGACTGCACGAAAAGACACCGATGCGTCCTTTGGCAGAATCAACAAACGCGAGCAGCTTTTTTTCGCTGGCTGAAAAGTTCGTGACAATCGAGATCCGATGCCCCACCTTCGCAAGTCCCAGCGTGATCTCATCAAGTGTCGGATGAACAAACGGCTCACCGCCGGAGATCTTGACTTCCCAACGACCAGGGAGCCGCGCAAATCCAGCCAGGAATCGCGGGGTGTCTTGACTCCATCTTCCGCGATCATCCTTGAAGCGCTGCGTGCAGTACGAACAGCGATAGTTACAGGCGGTGTTGATGTTCCAAGACACCACCCCTTCGGCGGGGCGATTGGGGGCCTCCTGCGTCATGCCCGGAAGTCTCCCACTTGCAATCGAGACAGCGGAATAAGCTTCGCGTCAGGAAGTTCCTTTTCGTCGCTGTCTTCGTGCTCTTGTTGATACTTTCGCTGTGCAGCAGAGACGCCCTCAATCATGCCGCGATTGGCCGGAACCGTGCACGGACAGATGTTGTACGGACAGGGCGAGGCGGACTCCCATTGCTTGAGCGTGCCTGCAAAGACGTTGCCCAGGAATCCCTGCTTGAAGCGACGGGCTGTGCGACAGCTCCACCCGTCACCGTTTTGAAGTAGCACCAGATAATCAACGCCCGCGTAGCATAGCTTCCCTTTGTAACTTGGGGCCATGTTGGCGCGATCAGGAGTTGGCTTTTCACCTACCAGCGACGCGATCATCGCCTGGTCTTCGTCGGAATAAGAAGCAGTTCCCCCGTCTATTTTCATGATTTGCGGAAACAGTTTTAGGCCTGCTTGTTCAACGATATCTCGCGCCGCAAGCACTGCGGACAGTCGTCCTGGTACCAGCACCGTGTTGATGGTCAGGTGTGAGCGCGGGTCCATTTTGGCGCGGAGCAAGACTGCTTTTTCCACGAAGCTTTCGGGCGAGGTAAACTCTAGGTGGAGACTGGCAGAGACGACTCCCAAGCGACCTTGCGTGAGCGTCGCAAACCGTTCGATCAACGACAGCGGGGCCGATAAGTTGGTAAGGACGCTGATGGTGTGCGGAGTGCGCTCGATGAGACCGGGCACGATGCGATCCATAAAGCCCCGGAACGCAAAGGGTTCGCCGCCGGTCATCTTGATCTCAAATCGCTTCGGGAGTCCCGCGAAGAACTGAAGGAACTGCTCGACTTGTTCGGGCGTCGGATGTCCGGTGCGATAGACTTTGCTCTGGATGCAGTACGAGCAGTCATAATTGCACGTTCCACAGACCTGCCACTCGATCGTCGGTTGCCGCTTCATGGCTTTCGACCGGTGACTTGGTACAGCCGCTCTTGTCCGAACGCTTGTTCGAATCGCTGAGACAAGCTGTGGTTCATGTTGAACTTGCCGCACTGATGGCAGGCAGAAAAGTATTCTCCCCGGCGAAGCTGGGCGCGGATCTGATTCCAGCGCGGACCATCCCACAGATCAGGAAACGGACCATCGGCCAAGTTGCCAATGACTACCTCTGGACTACAGCAGAACAGGACTGTTCCATCGACCAGAATGCGAGCGTAGGAGTATCCCATGAAGCAGCCGATGTCTTCGATGGGAGCGGTTGCTTCCTCGCCAGCGCGAAGTTGATCGGCAAAGACTTCAAAGTTGGCGCTTACCGATAGGCGTGCCGCTTCATCTTTGGCCTCTGGTAACCATCTTTGGACCAGCCTCTGTCTCTGTTCCTCGGTGATGCGAACCGCTTCGGTTCCTTCGCGCAGGCTGGCAAGCTTGAAGTTGACTTGCTCGGCTTGGTACTCCGCCGCTTGGCGAATCATCGCGGGTAGCTCGTGAGCGTTTTCGCGGCAGATCACATGGATGTGTTTGTATCGCCTTCCGGCTTCCCGGAATCGGGTCAGCATCGCCAGTACACGCTGCCATTCATCGTTTACAAAATTGGGATGAAAGGCGCGGTATGCCTCAGGACTGGCGGCATGGAGTCCGATCAGCAGTTGATCCACTCCCAGCGAGATGATTCGTTCTGGATCAGCGGCAACCAAGTTGGTGATGATGGTCAGATACAACCCCCGCCGCTTGACCTCTGCGATCATCTCGTAGATATCGGGATGCGTGAACGGCTCGCCCATTCCAGACAGAATGACCGAGCGCAGTCCACCCAGCTCGCTGACTTCATTTAGGATGTCGCAGACCGTCGCGGAATCGATCCGCTGACGCTTCCAGCGCTGCGGACGGGGAACCCGCAGATGCGGAGAGTGATCCCAGCACGTCACACAGTTTGTATTACAGCCGTTGGTGATATCGATGTGCAGCGTGTCCGGTCCGGTCAGCGGTCGCCCCAGGTGCATTCCGAGCAGACGTGGATCGACGCGCTTCATGACAGAGTCCTTACCGCTGCACTGACCACCTCACGCAGCGAACCGGTGTGGTTGTCATCGGAAGTCGCCTGTGCCACCGATAGCGCACGGAGTCCTTGGTACAGGTCTTTTCCGTGCTGCTCAAGCGCTCGCAGGAGTCGCTTTACCTCAAGGACCGATTGGTCCACGGGCTGCGAGCGTTCTGCTGGTAACTGTTTTAGGAAAGACAGCGCGCCCGGCCAATCTGAAAACACCGCTAGACTGCCGAGCAGCTCCCCTATGGCAGTGCTGCGTTCATCGAGATCTCCTTGTCCCAATCGTCCCTGAAGCTGACGAAGGACTCGGACAAGTGCGGGCTGTGGCAGGCGATGTTTCTGCGCGATTCGCAGCAGCGCCAGCGCTTCCTCACAGGGAATCTGAGTGTTCTTGGTACTCTGGGTTGGACTCGGCGCAGGACCGATTGCTTGCGCGATTTCGCAGACCTGTTCCAGGGAGACTGCCTCCCGGTGCAGCTCAGCGACCAAGACATCATCGACCGCTTCAGCGGCTGACTCGACCTGCGCGGTGGGAAGGAGCAAAGAGAGCAGTCTCTGGGCAGCATCCCGAGCATGGTTGTATGGCACAAGTTCCATTGCCGCCGTTGCTGCGACAGTCCGTTTTGCATCATCCAAAAAGACATCGATGGCGCGCTCTAAGCTGAGCGCAAACCCAGGACTGTCCATGGGCTGTCGCAGATGAATCGCCGCCCCGCGTTCCTCGGCCAGATCCGCTCGCTTGTCCTGTTCATCTGCGATCTTTTCCTGCGGCAAAAAGATCGTGGGAACTCCTGCATGCAGCAGCTCATGGAAGGAGTTGTAACCAGCGGAGCACACCGCAAAGTCCATTCCTGAAAATAGCTCTGCCATTCCGGTCTGGGTCAGGAACGTCACGCGGGGACCGTGCAGGGAGGGTCCACGATACAGCGGCCCAGCCCCCACAATGAGATGCAGATTGGGACGTCGCAACAGGACTTCACAAACGGTATGAAGATGACTTGCGGCATGGCGATCGCCACCTCCTCCGGCAGAGACATATACCAGCAGATGATCTGCGGGCACCGCGAAGTGAGCGCGCACTTTGTCACGCGGCCAGCACTCCACCCGTTCACGAATCATGATCGGGCCGGTGTAGTGAAGCTGTCCTCTGCGCAGTCCCTTGAGGGTTCCAAGAGACTCCTGTTCGTGTTCGGGAACCAGGATCAGATCGTACAGAGGGAGCATCGCCGCAAAGTCCGGGCGGCTGAGGAATTCCTCTTTTACCGAGCGATGAATGAACGCCTTGTGGTGACACAGATCGAGCGCAGACAGTAGTTCACCAAAGGAACCACGCGGAAAGGTATCGACCAGAAACAGATCGGGCCGCAAAAGTCCAAGCGAGTGCCATACCCACTGCTTGGCCAGCGCCAGATAGGTGGTCTTGTCGATCCCGGTGTCCGAAACGATGGTCTTCGAAGGCAACTTAAAGCTGGCGAAGCGTTCCGAAAACAGCAGACTGTCCGCTT
>CALLYL010000399.1 GCA_937859535.1 uncultured Myxococcales bacterium | reverse complement strand
GGCTGCTTGGATTTGAGTAATTGCACTGGATAGCTGATGCGAGAACTGCGCTGGTCGTACGTTCAATGGCTTGAGTGAATATCGGAACAAGTTTGGTTTCTGAATGTTAGCATTGTCTTCTCTGGTTAGTCCTATATCGACCAATCCACAGCGATTGGGACTGCGTGGAATTGTGCCAGCGATATGTTCATTATCGATATACATAGAATTCTGGAGCGGCTGTCCGGCAATTCGAAAGACGGTGTTGCGAGTGAATCCCTGGCCACTCACGACCACGTTGCCACCGCCGCTAGCGGGGCTAATGTTTGGGTTGAGGTCGCCAAACACGAGTGGCGCAAGGGTCGGTGGACTCACCACTGGCTCGCATTTCCCGGTTGCCGTGTTGCAGGTTTGCTGGTCGTTACAGGGATTGACGGTGGGACGGGATGCACAGGAGTTCGGGTCATCTGTCGCAAACGGACTCCACAGCGAGTCACAGCCAGAGATCCCGGCCACAGAGAGCAGGGTCACCAAAGATAACGAGAGTTGTCGATTGTAGAAGGATGGAAGCGTTATATTAGTCATGTTATATGCCTCTATATGTCGGGGATAGTTTAGAAGTTCCCGCCGATCGCGACTCCTACGTTCGGTAGCAGGAGCTGCGCGGTCAGCTTGGTTCGGGAGCGGCGTGAGGGAATCGTCGCCAAAAGGAGTCCGCCCACCGCCGTCAGGACTCCGCTGGTCACCAGCGCGATGCCCTTGTCCTTGGTCTCATAAAACCGTCGGCAGGCCAGTACGCCGGGCGGAGGGGTGGGCACGCAGACTCCGTCATAGGCGAATGCTGACATTCCGAAGCCAAGCAGAACTCCGCCACCGACGACAAGAGCGCTGCCGGTCAGGATCCGCCACAGGGGCCAGTGGTAGCGTCGCGGATCGCTCTTCGAGATCGGCGCAACCGGAACCAGCCGTGGGGTCGAAAGGAGCGAAGGCGGCGGCTCAAATTCACTGGGTGGGGGTTCGAACTCGACGGGGGCCGGCTCGGGCGCATCTGGCGCGGGCTGGCTTTGCGGCACGGTGCTGGGGTCGAGCGCCCGTGCGGCCAGCACGACTGGCGAGGCGGGAGACTGAGCGAACCCAATCGACGGCACGCTGGAAAGGACTGCCAGAGCATAAGCAAGATGACGCATCGCGTAGTGAGCCCCCCCTTCATTGTCTCCTGCGCAACGTTCTATTTTAGTGCGGCCCGGACCTATCTGCCTGTCTGTCGTTGCGGAATTGACATGACGACGCAACTTCGCTCAGGCTGGGGCCGTGAAGATCTTCCTGATTCGTCACGGACACGCGGTTGATTCCGATCATCAGCTTTCGGACGGCGAGCGCTTCCTTAGCAAAAAGGGTCGCAAGAGCGTCCGCGAGGTCGGACGAGCGCTGCGCAAGGCTGGGGTTTCGTTCGACGTGGTGCTGACCAGCCCACTCACGCGAGCGGTCCAGACCGCCGAGCTACTCGCGGAGCAGGTCGGTTTCGAGGGTGTGGTGGAGGTACTTCCCTCGCTGCTGCCCATCGGCCCGATCGAGACGGCAGCGACTGCCATTCAGCAGCACAGTCGATCGGTCGCGGTGGTGGGGCACGAACCGAGCATCTCGGCGCTGGTCGGCCTGCTGACTGGCAGTGGTCATTTTCCGCCGATGCGCAAAGCCCAAGTGGTCTGCGTGCACGGGGCGCAGGCCGCGTGGACCGTGGATCCTGATCGTCTTGATCCGCAGTCGCTGTAAGCCTGCCATCGAGTCACCACTGCGCGGGCACCTCGTCTTGCAGCGCTAGCAGTTGCCACAGATACCAACTGGCGACGCTGCGATAGGGTGCGTAGCGACTGCCGATGTCGTGCATCATCAAGATCATCCACATCGGCCAGAAAGTGTGGCTCGGTGACGAGCTGTTGGCACAGATCGCGCAGATACGAAAGCTTGGCAAACGACAGGCCGCAGCCACGCAGTTCTTCGTCGCTACGTTGCAGAATCTGGGCGGCTGTTGGGAACTCAACCGTGTCCCACAGACTGCGAAAACGCGAAAAGATCGTCGCTGCCGCCTTGCCCGAGAGCTGCTGGTATACGATCGAGCGGCACAGCGCCTCTAGGTGGCTGCGCTGACGAGGGGCGTCCATCGCGAACGGTCCGACCCGCTCAATCAACCAAGCGAGGCGCGGATCAGCACGGCGTAGCGTCGGCAGAATCGTTCGGGACAGCTTCATCTTGGTGGGCTTTTCGGCGCTGGACAGGGCGGACCTCGGTGGATGCCGGTAAGGGGTGCTGATTCTAGCCTTGCGCGGGCCGCGTGGCTGCGGTACACGCCCTGCCAGCCATTTTTTCCGCCATGAGTGTCTCTGACCTGCATGTTGGCGAAAGAGCCCACGACGCTGCGATGATGCGTCTGGCTCTTGATGCCGCCGAGGAAGCACGGGGGGCCACCAGCCCAAATCCGCTCGTTGGTGCAGTGATCGTCGATGAGTCCGGTGCGCAGCCGGTTGTGCTCGCGGTGGGTTTTCATGCCGGTGCCGGACAGGCTCATGCCGAGGTTGACGCACTGCGGCGGCTCACCGAGGTGGGGGGGGATTCGCATGGCAAGACGCTGTACGTCACGCTTGAGCCGTGCAATCACATCGGTCGCACCGGCAAGTGTACCGAGGCGATCATTGCGGCGGGGATTCGACGGGTGGTGGTTGGTATGGGGGATCCCAATCCTCACGTTGCTGGCGGGGGCGCTGCTCGTCTGCGTGAGGCTTCCGTAGAGGTTGTCGTCGGGATCTGCGAGACGCACTGCCGTCACCAAAATCGCGGCTATCTGCGGTGGCTGCGTAGTGGCAGGCCTCAGCTTATTCTAAAGGCGGCGATCTCACTCGATGGCCGACTCGCTCCGTCTTCTGGGCCGGGCTCTCCAGTGGGGCCGCGCTGGCTCACTGGCGAAGCGGCGCGACGGCGAGCTCACGAGCTACGAGCGGGCTGTGACGCCATCCTGGTTGGTGCTGGTACGGTGCTCGCCGATGATCCAGCGCTGACGGTGCGTCTGCCTTCGCGACAGCCTACAAAGCAGCCGCTGCGGGTGGTGTTCGACGGAGCGCTGCGGGTGCCTCCATCGGCCAAGCTGGCTGCTCAGGGAACCCTGATTTTAACCAGCGAACAGGCTCTTGGGCAGCATCCCGACCGGGCTGAGTCGCTTCGGCAGCGTGGGGCCGAGGTGGTCGCGGTACCGCTCTCATCGTCACTGGATGTGGCCCCTCGACGAGGTGTGGCGACGGATATTGATCTGCATCAAGCACTGCGGCTGCTGGGTCAGCGCAATATTTTGCTGGCTCTGTGTGAGGGGGGCGGCATCCTACATGGCGCTTTGCTCGAGTCGGGTCTATACGATGAGGCGGCGCTGTTTGTGGCACCGCTGCTGCTGGGTGATGAGGGGGTGCCGCTGCTGCGCCACTTCACGGTGCCCGATGTGACGGCGGCCTCGTGGCTTCCGTCTGCCCGCGTGACGCAGCTTGGTCGCGATTTGCTCATCGAGGGCGAGCTGCGGCGCGGCGGCTTTTCGGTGGCGTAACAGGGACGGAGTAAGCGCGTGTTTACCGGCTTAGTCGAAGACATCGGTCGAATCAGCGAGGTGGCACCGCTGCCGCGTGGCAGTGGTCAGCGGATCGTGATCGTCGCCAAGCTGCTGACGGAGGCACTGCCAATCGGTGCGTCGCTGGCGGTCGATGGCGTCTGTCTCACCGTCGTTACATCGTCACCCGGCCAAGCTGCGGTCGAGGTCGGTCCTGAAACACGCGATCGGACCTCGCTGGGCGAATTGTCGCCGGGGCGTCAGGTTCATCTGGAGCGGGCGCTGCGCGTATCGGATCGATTGGGCGGACACATCGTGACCGGACACGTCGACGGCATCGGTCACATTGAATCCAGCGTGCGTCGCGGCGATAGCTGGGATCTGTTCGTTGCGACCCCGACCTCGCTGTTGCGTTACATCGTCGAAAAGGGCGCGATCTGCATCGACGGCGTCAGTTTGACCGTGAACCGGGTCGATGGGCGCGGCTTTGCGGTGTCCCTGGTGCCACATACGCAGTCACATACACATCTTGCGGGGAAGTCAAAGGGCTCGGCGGTGAACCTGGAAGTGGACATCGTCGCCAAACATGTCGAAAAGCTGATCGCGGCCTATGTGCCGAGCGGATCGACGGGACTCTCACTCGACAAGCTTAAGGAGTTTGGTTTTGCAACCGGCGACTAATACGACCGAGCGGGCGCAGCGTGTTGAGCGGGCGCTCCGTGACATTGCAGCAGGGCGGATGGTGATCCTGGTCGACGATGAGGATCGTGAAAACGAAGGCGATCTGGTGATGGCTGCCGACAAGGTCACACCCGAGGCCATCAATTTTATGGCGCGCTTTGGGCGAGGCTTGATCTGCCTGACGCTGACCGAGGAGTGGGCGGATCATTTGCAGCTACCCCTCCAGAGCGGGCGAACCGGGGGGCCTCCGCTTGGCACCGCATTTACCGTCAGCATCGAGGCTCGCCAGGGCGTGACCTCGGGGATCTCGGCGGCGGATCGAGCGCACACCATCTTGACCGCAGTGTCGAAGAATGCCCGGCCTGAAGACCTGGTGACACCGGGACACATCTTCCCGCTGCGGGCGAAGCGGGGTGGAACGCTGGTGCGGACCGGCCACACCGAAGGCTCCGTCGATCTGTTGCGGCTCGCGGGTCAGACTCCGGCGGCGGTGATCTGCGAGATCATGAACGACGACGGCACCATGGCGCGAATGCCTGATCTACAGCGCTTCGCCGAGGTTCACGGCCTGCTGTTGCTGAGCATCGCCGACATCATCGAGCATCGCCTGCAGACCGAGTCGCTCGTCGAGAAGATCGAAGAGTTTGAGCTGACGCCACAGATTGACGGGGTCCGGACCAAGACCTTTTCCGGCGCGCTGTTTCGGACCGCCATTGAGCCGACGGAGTACCTGGCGCTGTGGCTTGGCAACCTCGCCACCGACGAACCAGCGCTCACCCGCGTGCAAACCGCGAGCTTGCCTGGCGATGTCTTTGGCGCGCTTGGCTGTGACAGTGGCGCGCAGCTCCAAGCGGCGCTGCGCATCATTGATGCCGCCGGTCGAGGCGTGCTGCTCTACGTGTTTCCGACCGGACGATTTACGGTCCGTGACGACCTGCGGGCGCATCTGCTGCGACGCGGGGACTCGCTACCGTCTGGCAACAAGCTGCGTGACTTTGGCTTGGGGGCGCAGGTTTTGCGTGAGCTTGGTGTGAAGTCGATGCGGCTGCTCACGAACAACCCGAAGAAGATTGCCGGGCTGACCGGCCATGGGCTACACCTCGTCGAGAGCATTCCGCTCATCGCAGCCCAGCCCAATCACGGCTAGCCGCTTATAGAGACGACAGAGCTTCTGACCAATGGACGATTTGAGAGGACATTTGATGTCTAGCGAAGACAAAACCAAGGTGATCGAGATCTCCGGCTCGCTCGATGCCTCGCAGGCGCGGGTTGCCATCGTCGCCAGCCGCTTCAACAGCTTCATCGTCGAACGACTCATCGAGGGTGCCGTGGATGTGCTCAAGCGAGTCGGCGGCGCACCCGACAGCATCACCATCGTCCGCTGTCCCGGGGCCTTCGAGTTACCGGCGGTGACCCGGCGCTGTGTCGATAGCAAGAGCTTCGACGCGGTGATCTGTCTCGGTGCGGTCATTCGTGGTGCCACCCCGCACTTCGATTACGTCGCAGCCGAGGCCAGCAAGGGCATCGCCCAGGTTGCTTCGCATGCGACCATTCCGGTCGTGTTCGGCGTTCTTACCACCGACACCATCGAGCAAGCCGTCGAGCGCGCTGGCACCAAAGCGGGCAACAAAGGGGCCGATGCGGCCATGACGGCGCTCGAAATGATCTCGCTCTTCCGAAAGCTGGGCCATGGCATCGACAAGCGGTAGTCGTCGTCGCGCTCGTGAGAGTGCGATGCAGATCCTGTGTGTACTCGATCGGCAACCCGATCTATCCGTCGGACAGGCGACGCAGCTCTATTTTTCGCACCTGCTCGGGGACGATGGCGAATCGAGCACCACCCACGATGCCAAGTCGCTGCCGAGCGAAGCGCGTCTGTTTGTCGAGACCCTGGTCTCGGGTGTGCGACGGGTCCAGGCAGACATCGACAAGCTCCTTTCGCACTGCTCGCGCAACTGGCGGCTGTCGCGGATGGCAGTGCCCGATCGCAACGTGCTGCGGCTGGCCTGTTTCGAGCTGATGGGCTGTCCCGAGGTGCCTGCCCGTGCGGTGCTAAACGAAGCGATCGAGATTGCTCGAAAATATGGATCGAGCGATTCCGCCTCGTTCGTAAACGGGGTCTTGGATCGAGTCGTGGCCGAGCTGGGTCGTCGTGACGAACCGGTGGTGGCAACGTCTCCTTCTGCCACTGCCTAAGAGGTCAGCCATGCGCAAGGCCTTGCTGCTGCTGTCGATTCTTGGGCTCCACTGCGAACCGGCACCGTATCAGAGTCCGAACCGAACGCCGGAGTCCCCGCCGCCAAAGAGTGCGTTTGTCCACTTGTTCGTCGGTGGAAGCCCAGCAGCCGAGGTTGAACTTCGCCTGTCACAAAAGGTGCGTGCGATCGTCCCTAGGCGCGAGATCAGTCCCCGAATAGAACTGGCCGCCGGGGAGTACCCGCTGTTGCTGACAGGAGCCGGGCAATCGCTGCTGACGAGCGGACTGGTCCTGCTGCCGGGTAGTGAGACGCTGCTGATTGCCTCGAGCCTGCCGCGACCCGATGGGGCTGGCAGTGAGCAGCGCTTGTCGGCACTGGCACTCGGCGGGCGTGATCCCAAGTGGGCGCGGCTGCGACTGCTCCATGCTGCGGAAGGTGCACCACCGCTTTCGTTGGCTGGACCGGTGGGCGAGCTGCTCGTCGATGGTGTGGCGAGTGGTGCGGTGTCGGCGTATGCGCAGCTCGGAAAGAGCCTGGCCGTTGATGAAAAGCTGCATCTGCGGAGTCCGGGGGATTCACGGGCGCTCTTTGATGTGACGGTGACGACCGGACTTGGACTCGGCTCGACCGCCACCCTGGTTGCCACTGGGGAGGTGGGTCCACTGGCCACGCCAGACGAGTCGTTCGGGCTGACAGCCTTCGATGAAGCCAGCGGGACGGTGAAGAGCCTGCCGGTGGTACCTGCTGCGGGAGCTCCCGACGGACGGATCTATCTGTTCCATGCGGCGTCCGGTCTGGGGCCGGTCACCGCGAAGAGCTCGAAGGGGCCGCTGTGGAGCTCGCTGGACTATGAGCAGGGCACGCCACTTTCGGCGCTACCGGCGGGGATGAATACACTCTCTCTCGATGGGGCGACGGCCACAGTGTGGCAGGGGGCGCTCAAGCTGTGGCCGGGCCGAGACTGGCTGCTGCTTCTGTATGGCAGTCGGATGACGCCGAAGCTGTTGGCTTTGCCGCGACCGGGGCGAGCCCCGCAGACCGTGTGGCGGGTGGTGAACCTGGTCGAAGGCCTGGCTGTGGCCGATTTGCTCGATGGTGATGATGAGGTGGCCAGCAAGCTTGGCTACGGCACCGCGACCCCACCGCAGCTTGGCGATTTGAAGCGACGCACGCTGCGGCTGCGCGACTGGCAGCAGAGCAGCGTCTCGTGGGACATCGAGTTTGACCAAACCGCAGTCGATGCGGCGCAGGATCAAGTTGTGACGATGGTGTTGACGGGCTCGGTCGCGAACAGGAACTCGGTGTCGGCGCTGCTGCTGGTCGAATCCCGGGCTGCGACGACCATGGCTGCCCCGATCGTACCGCTTACCACCACTCCTTCTTCGTAAGTGACAGTTGCGTGACACAGATAGAAGGCCGACGGAGACCTTGCGGCCTGCTTTTCCGGCGGACGAGCGTGGTATTCCGCATTGCATCGCCAGCTATCTAGGTGCTACCGTCTGAGCTTGGCACGGACGAGCGGTGAAATGTAAACCCGCCGCTCGCCCACGCTGGAACGTCGATGCCGATTCAGCAAGCGCAACAACTGGGCCGCTATTACCTGCTCGACCGCGTCGCGTTCGGCGGCATGGCCGAGATCTTTCGAGCCAAGACCCGCGACGCACAAGGCAAAGAGCTGCTCGTTGCCGTCAAGCGGGTGCTCGCCCACTTGTGCGAAGACGATGAGTTCATCCAGATGCTCATCGATGAAGCGCGGCTGACGGCGCTGCTCAAGCACAACAACATTGCCCGCGTCTACGAGTTCTCGAAGGTCGGCAGCGAGTACTTCATCGCGATGGAGTACGTCGAGGGCAAGGACATGCGGGCGCTCCTCGAGCGGGCGCGCCAGAACCAAGAGTGGCTCGCCGAGGATCTCATTGCCTACATCGGCATGCAGGTCGCGCTCGGGCTGCACTTTGCCTACGAGCAGGTCGATCGCGACGGCACTCCGCTGCACATCGTCCACCGGGACGTCTCGCCGTCGAACGTGCTGCTGTCGTATGGCGGTGACGTCAAGCTGTGTGACTTTGGCATCGCCAAGGCCGAAGGGGCGCGGCAGCAGACCCGAACCGGCGTCATCAAGGGCAAGGTCAAGTACATGTCGCCGGAGCAGGCGATGGGGCGTCAGCTCAACAACCGCTCCGACCTGTTTTCGCTCGGGACGCTGCTCTACGAGATGCTGGCGCTCCAGGCCCCGTTTACCGCGCAGACGGAAATCGAGCTGCTCTTTGCGGTCCGCGATGCGCGCAAGCGACCCCTTCGCGAGCTCCGTCCGAACATCCATCCCGAGCTAGAACGCATCATCGACAAAGCGATGGAGCGCCAAGAGAAAAAGCGCTGGGAAAACGGCCAAGAGTTTGCCGAGGCGCTAGCTACCTTCCTCCAGTATCACTATCCGAACACCAACCAGTCGACGCTGCATCGCGTGATGAACACCATGTTTGCACGCGAGATCGAAAAAGAGCGGGCGGCGATGGCTGAGTTTGTCATCGACACCTCGACCTTCAACGACAACGTGGGTGAGAACCTGCTGGCTGACGTACTAGGGCCCGACGCCGAGTACACGCAGTTTACGGCGGCGTTCGGACGGCAAGACCTCGCGGATCCGCTCCCCAATACGCCGACCGGACCGAGCCCCAACCAGATGCGGGTGTTGGCCTCGGTGAGTATGCCGGGGACGATGGACTTTGACATGCTCGAGACCGCCGAAAAGCCCCGTCACGAGCTGGCCGGGCTGGCGGCGGCACCGGGACAGCCGGGCTGGCAGCCATCGGCGCAGACCATGCCGCGTGGGGCCAAGCCATCTTTGGCGATGCCGCAGATTCCGACCTATGGCAACCCGCAGCCGCCTGCCGAGAGCGGCTACGAGACGGTGATCATCCAGCGCGACGCGGTGCTAGAGAAGCGTCCCGGTGGAGCGCTGGCCCCACCTATCATCAATGATTCGTTTCACGCCGAGGAGACACGGGTTCTGTCGCGAGAGCAGGTCGACTTCATGAACCTGTTGCCGAAGCCGGCGGCGAAGCCGATTCCGCAGCCCGAACAGGCCGTGAAAGCTTCGCAGTTCCACGAGCAAGCGACCCAGATACTCGACGCCCGCAGCCTGCCGGTGGAGCTACAGCAGCTCCTGGCCCGCAAGAGTGCCGAGCTGGCCACAGCGGTGAAGAGCGCCCCGCCCGTCGCTCCGGCCATGGCACCGGTTCCGTCCGGCAAGGCGCGAGCACCGTCGATTCAGCTCCAGCCGCTCGACTCTGACTTCCACGACGCGGCGACCGAATATCTCGACTGGAGTCCGATCGAGCCGTCGGCGATCGAGGATCTCTCACTGGATCCTTCGTCGGCCAACCTAGGTGCTGGTTTCAGGCCCGGAACTGGGGCTCATGCGCCGATTGCCATGCCGCCGCGCTCGGCCACGGGTGCCCAGGTTCCGATTGCAGTGCCGCCGCGCTCGGCCACGGGTGCCCAGGCTCCAATTG
>CALLYL010000398.1 GCA_937859535.1 uncultured Myxococcales bacterium | reverse complement strand
GCAAAGCCCAGGTTTTGGCCGAATTTTCGCGCCACTTGGCGAAGACTCAGCCGGGCCTCGATGCGAGCACCTTAAATCGCATCCTCACCGAGAGAGAACAGCTCGCCACGACCGCCATCGGCGAAGACATTGCCATCCCGCACGGCAAGATCGAAGGCGCGACGCGGATGATCGGCTGTGTCGGTCGCTCGACGCCCGGCGTAGCATTCGACTCACTCGACGGCAAACCCACTCACCTATTCTTTGTTCTGATCGCCCCCGAAAGCTCGGCCGGACTGCACCTCAAAGCCCTGGCCCGGATCAGTCGGGTCTTCAAAGATGCCGACTTCCGCACCAAGCTGATGCGCGCACCAACGGCGGGCGAGTTGTTTCGATTGATCGCCGAAGAAGAACAGAAGTACCCAAGCTAATGCCAGGGGTTGCTGTACATAGCTTGCTCGATGCTGAATCTGGCCTTGCGTTGACCGCGATCGGCGGCAAGGCGGGACTGTTTCGCAAGATCGGCGGCTCACGCATCCAAAAGCAGGGACTCGCGCTGACCGGCTACGTCCAGCACGTTCGCCCGGAGCGCATGCAGGTTCTCGGACTCACCGAGATCTCATTTTTCAAGAGTCTTGAAGAGGAAGCCCGGAAGCGAGGGGCTCAATCGCTTGCCAGCGTCCGTCCCTGCTGCATCGTCATCACTCGGGGCCTCGAGGCCCCGAGTGAACTACTCGGATTCTGCGAGGAACTCGGGGTGCCCGTCCTGACGACACCTCTTATGTCGTCGCTGTTTATCAACCGTGTGACGCGGCTTCTGGAAAATCGACTGGCACCGGGAACGACCATCCATGGCGTCCTCGTCGATGTGCTCGGTGTGGGCGTGCTGCTGCTCGGCAAGTCCGGGGTTGGCAAGAGCGAAGCCGCACTCGATTTGGTCCTGCGTGGACATCGACTCGTGGCCGACGATGTCATCGAGATCCGCAAGCGGATGCCCGATATCGTGATCGGTTCGTGCAGCGAAATCCTCAAGCATCACATGGAGGTTCGGGGCCTCGGCATCCTGAGCATCAAGGATCTGTTTGGTATCGCCTCGGTACGCGACGCCAAAAAGATCGACCTGGTGATCGAGCTGAGTGACTGGAACTCCGACGATGAATACGATCGGCTTGGCATCGACGATCTGCGCTACGCCATCCTCGACGTTGCCCTGCCCTTGCTCAAGATCCCGGTTCGCCCGGGCCGCAACATCGCCGCGATCATCGAGGTCGCCGCCCGCAATCAGTTACTCAAACAACAAGGCATCCATTCAGCCCGCGAATTTCAGGATCGTCTCGCGGTGGCCATGCAGCAGAGCCGACCGCAGAGCGGACTCGTCAGCCCCGAAGACGTCGAATAATTGACGTCGTACGTTTCGCAAAAGCCGCAAGGATCGTCCATGTCAGCGGAACAACCAAGCATGCATATCCTGGTGGTGACGGGCGTCTCGGGCGGAGGCAAATCAACAGCGCTGCGGGCACTCGAAGACATCGGCTATTACTGCGTCGACAACCTGCCGCTGCCGCTGCTGCCCCAGTTTGTGCTGCTCCTTGGCAAGACCGGCCAGCAAAAGGCAGCGCTGGTGATTGATGCTCGCGAAGGCGAGTTTCTGTCGGGATTTCGTCAGGAAATGCGCGAGCTTCGCGGGGCCGGACATGCGCTAGAGATCCTGTTCCTCGATGCCCCCGACGATGTGCTGCTGCGGCGCTTTTCCGAAACCAGACGGCGGCATCCTCTCCATGGCGACGATCTACGGGCAGCGATCGCCCACGAACGCCGGGAGCTTTTGCCGCTCCGAGAGGAAGCGCATGCCGTCGTTGATACCGGCGCGCTCAACGTCCATCAGCTAAAAGGGGTCATCCAAGAGCGTTATGGTCGCACCGGCCAGCCGCTGGCGCTGACGCTGCTGTCGTTTGGCTACAAGTACGGCCTTCCCGTCGAAGCCGATTTGGTTCTCGACGTTCGATTCTTGCCCAACCCCTTCTTTATTCCGGAGCTGTCCAGCCAGACCGGCCTCGCCGATTCCGTTTCGAACTATGTGCTGTCGCAGCCCGACGCGCAGTCGTTTCTTGCGAAGGCCCAAGACTTGATCGAGTTCTACCTTCCACGAGCGCAGCGCGAAGGGAAGTCCTACGTCACCATGGCGATCGGCTGCACCGGCGGACAACACCGGTCGGTGGCGTTGGTAGTGGATCTTTTCAATCGACTCGGCACAAGGTATCAAATTACTGTTAGACATCGCGAGCTGGGTCGAGGGAGAGAACCATGAGCGCCCCGTATACTGCTGTGGTGGTTGTTACACACGGACGGGCCGGCGCGGACATGCTGGACGCCGCCCAAGCGTTTTTGCATATGCAGTTGCCGATGGTGACCGCTATCGGGATTCACCCCGACGACGATCAAGACACGGTGAACGACAAGATTGACCAGGCCGTCTCCGAGCTTGGGGTCAGGAACTGGGAAGATGTCCTGTTCCTGGTCGATCTCGTCGGCAGTACGCCCGCTCGGCTGTGTTGCGGCAAGTGTAACGACAAAGGCCACGTCGTCACCGGGCTGAACATGCCAATGCTGCTCAAACTCGCCACGGCCGATCGCAGCACAGGCCCGGCCTCTTTGGGGTCGACGCTCGTGCTCACCGGAACCAAATCCATTCACGTCGAGTAGCAACGATGATGTTGTCAGCAAAGCTCAAGATCGTTAATAAGGCGGGGCTACACGCTCGAGCCTCGACACGTTTTGTTCAAGCGGCGAACAAGTACCGCTGCAATGTCACCGTCAAGAAGGACGACCAAGAGGTCAACGGCAAAAGCATCATGGGGGTGCTCCTGCTGGTGGCTTCGATCAAAAGCGAAATCGTGGTCTCTTGTGATGGTGATGATGCAAAGGAATGTCTCCAGACTCTCACTGAGCTGGTAAGTTCCGGGTTCGGTGAAAACTAAGGATGCCAATGGGACTTGGTGACGAAAGTGGTCCTTATCCAGCAGTCAGGGAACCCGTTCGTCCACTTGCGCCCGAAGTCCGAGTGGGCATCGCTGCCGCTTCCGGCATTGCCGTCGGGCAAGCGTTCGTCATCGATCGCCGCCGGCAACCCACGCCTCGTCGCCATCTCCTCCCCGAGGAAATTACAGCGGAACTGGTCCGACTCGACGAAGCCGTAGCGCTCGCCGACATGCAGCTTGAGCGGTTAAAACGCAAGCTCAAGGAAAGCGATGAGAGCGATAGCAGCGTCATTTTAGAAGCACACCAGCTCATCCTCCGTGACGAGCACCTGCTTGGGCCGACTCGCCGTCGCATCCGTGATGAAAAGCTCAACGTCGAATGGGCGCTCCGCAAGACGGTCGCCGAGATCCAGCAGCGCTTCGACGCCATCGACCTGCCCTACTTCCGCGAGCGCAAGAGCGACGTGGCGTTCGTTGGTGAACAGGTGCTGCGCAACCTGCTCGATGCAGGCGTGGGTACGGTCTGGCAGCCGCCACTCGGCGCGGTGGTGGTGGCGCACGATCTGTCGCCCGCCGATACCGTGCACCTTCATCGCCATCAAATCGCAGCGCTGATCACCGATGCGGGCGGTCGCACGTCGCATACCTCGATTCTGGCTCAGGCCTTTGGCATCCCGGCGGTCGTCGGACTCGATGACATCACCGAGGCAGTTGGCACCGGTGATCTGCTCATCGTCGATGGCAATCGTGGCGAAGTCGTGCTCTGTCCCAGCCAGGGGATGATCGACGACTACAAGCAGCAGGCGCGCACTGAGCATGCGAAGGTTCAGCAGCTTTTGGCCGAGCGAGACTCTCCCGCCGAGACCACCGATGGGGTGAGGCTGCGCTTGGTGGCCAACATCGAGCTCCCCGACGAAGTGCCGATTGCGCTCGAGTATGGAGCCGAGGGCATTGGCCTGTATCGGACCGAGTTTCTGTTCCTCGACCGCGACGATTTTCCGCGCGAAGACGAACACTTTATGCATGCCCGAGGCGTGTTGCGTCGCGTAGCCCCCTACGAAGCGACGTTTCGCACCTTCGACCTCGGCGTCGATAAGGTAGCGCCGTTCCTCAGTCGAATTGCCGGGGCAAACCAGAGCAGCGAAGCGGAACCGAATCCGGCACTCGGGCTGCGCTCGCTGCGGCTGTGTCTGAAAGAGCCGTCGTTTTTTAAGGCTCAGCTTCGGGGACTGCTGCGGGCCTCGGTACACGGCACGATGCGCATCATGTTCCCGATGGTCAGTGGCGTCGAAGAGCTGGCCCAGGCCAAGGCACTGCTCGAGGAATGTCGCTGCGAGCTGCGCCAAGAGGGCATCGCGTTTTCAGAGCGCATTCCGATTGGAATCATGATCGAGATGCCATCGGCGGTGATGGTGGCGGATCACTTGGCCCAAGAAGTCGACTTTATGTCGATTGGCACAAACGATCTCATCCAGTACTCGCTTGCGCTCGATCGGCTCAACGAACACGTCGGCTACCTGTATCAGCCGCTGCACCCAGCAGTTCTGCGAATGGTGAAACATACGGTCGATGCCGCCCATGCTGCCGGACGTCGCGTCGGGATGTGTGGAGAGCTAGCCGGAGAACCACTGCTGACGGTGCTCCTCCTCGGTCTGGGACTCGACGATCTGTCGATGAATGCGGCGTCACTGCCTCGGGTGCGCCGGCTGATCCGCCAGCTCTCTGCGGCTCAGGCGCGCAAACTGGCCGAGGAAGTCCTCAAGCTGCCAAGTGCGGTGCAGATCGAAGCGGTCGTTCGCGAGCGCCTGACCGCGATGCTGGGTGATGATCCATCCTGGTCCACTCTGACGAGCAAAAGCCGTCGCAGCAGCAAACGACCGGCGTAGGGCCCCTGCCGAATTGTCGCGAGGACGGACGAGGCTCTGGCGAAGTTCCTTGCGCTCCGCAGCATCGGGCGCAAAAATCAGCGGGAGCCCTGCTCGGGTCGAGGATGCTGCGATGCACATGCGTGCGCTAGTTGGCTTGGTTTCCGCACTTCTTGGGATCTCCGGCTGTGAACGTCGGAATCTGGACCAGTGTCGTGTGCCCGACCTGCCCTGCGAGGACGGCCGCTTTTGCAAGGTCGCAGCGAACGCCACCGTTGGTAAGTGCGAACTGGCGGAGTGCTCCGCCTCGAGTGAGTGCCCGACCGACCGTCCGAACTGTAGCCCGCAGGGTCGCTGCTTCGCCTGTGGCGTCACCAGCGATTGCTCGAAGCAAACCGGCACCCCCATCTGTGATGTCGGCCGCTGCGTGGAGTGCAAGACCTCGAAAGAGTGTACCGACAAAAGCAGGCCTTACTGCGAAGACCCAAGCCATGCCTGTCGTGCTTGCCAGCGTCACAGTGAATGCGATTCGGCACCAAGCTCTCGCGATGGTGTCTGCGTCAAAGACGATACCCTGAGCACGCTCCCAACGGGACAGACCCTTCTGAGCGGCATGTGCGTCCCCCAGGACCGCATCGTAAGCGTGGACCAAAGCTGCACCGGGACGTGTACCGTCCAAGACAAGCTGACCGAAGTCGGCGCACAAAAGCCCTATCTCCGCCTCGGCCCAGTGATGTCGACAGCGCTCATCACCGTGCGGCCCGTGCCGGGTCTGCCAGAGGTCCACATCGTCAGCACATTGGCTGATTACTCGCCACCCGACCCAGCCGGGAAAGACAAGAAGCCCAACGCCATCCTCACCAACTCAAACGGCACCGTGCTTCGAGTGGAGGCTGGAGCGAGTGTGACGCTGGAAGGCCTGCTCATCAAAGACAGCAAGG
Source organism: uncultured Myxococcales bacterium (assembly GCA_937859535.1). Lineage (GTDB taxonomy): Bacteria > Myxococcota_A > Polyangia > Palsa-1104 > JAEUJZ01 > JAEUKA01. Next base: position 4,185 of record CALLYL010000398.1, on the reverse strand, counting down.
TCGGCGTGGCCTGCGTCGCGGGCGGCAATGCCACCAAGGTCCGAATCCTCCGCACTCTGATTGGCCAAACGGATGTCGGCATCCAGTCATCCCCAGGTTGCGAGCTGTCCATCGAGCAGTCGTGGATCGGCGAAGGCCCACGTGACCGCTACAACGGGCTCGTCAATACCGGCAATCTCTTGGCGATGGATCTCGACGGCACCAAGTTCGACATCGTGAACACGGTGTTTAACAACAACAAGCCGATGGCACCCGGGACGTTCTCAGGCATCTGGGTTCGTAACGCCACCGCGACGACACCGGGTCGAATCGTTAACAGCACGTTTGTTCGCAACGAGAGCGCGTCCACCACTCGCAAAGCGCTGCTGCTCGACTGCATCCCGGCAACCGGCACCATCGCCATCGTCAACAGCCTATTTCTGAACAGCACGCCCACCAGCGGTAACACCTACGTCCACGCGGACTGCCGCAGCACCGCACAGAAGTACTTGGGCTCAGACGACCCGACGCTGACCGGGGACAACAACGCCACCGACCTGGTGTTCTCCGATGTCTTCAATGCACCGGCGTTCGGAGACTACAGCCTCACCAACGCCACCGACTCTCGCGTTCGCGATGGGGGTCTCACCCAGTTCGTCGATGGCGGCAAGAACATCGTCCCCACCATTGACATGATCGGCACCGCTCGCACAGCAACCAAGCTGTCTCGCGGAGCATTTGAAGCGGCCCGGTAGTACCTCGCCTTTGTTTCTGGCTCGCTTTACCATGACCGGGTATAAAGGCCCGCGAAGGAGCGTTCATATGTTTGGTCTAGGAGCGACGGAACTCGTCATCATCCTGGTGATCGTCCTCATCATCTTTGGAGCGGGCAAGCTGCCGCAGATTGGCGATGCACTCGGTCGCAGCATCAAGAACTTCAAGAAAGCGGCGGACACCGGCAGCGAGCTGGACGTGACGCCCAAGAAGGAGCTTGGTGATTCCGGCAAAGGCACGACCGAAAAGGTCGCCGACAAGGCCTAGAGGCCCTTCGCATGCCAGATCCGCGCATCATCAAGCGCTACACCAATCGCAAGCTCTACGACACGCAGGCCAGCCAGTATGTGACCCTCGAACAGATCGCGCTGATGATTCGTCAGGGCGAAGAAGTTCAGGTGCTCGACAACAGCAGCAAAGAGGATCTGACCTCGGTCACGCTCGCACAAATCATCTTCGAGGAAGAGAAGCGCCAAAAGAACTTCATCTCGCTCGGGGCCATGCGTCAGCTCATCCAATCTGGCGGAGCTTCCCTGCAAGAACTCGCCCAGCAAGCCCAGGCGCGGGTCCGCAGCGTCTTCCGCAAAGGCGACGGTGAGGCACGACCCGGAGACAGCGATGAATCGACCGATCCCCTTCGGCGCACCATCAACACCGACAGCCCATCGGCGGTGCGTGAGTTCATGGAGCGCTGGCAGGTCGCGCTCGAAGACTGGCAGCACAAAGTCGACGACCGCATCCACGGTGTGGTCGAGAGCCTGTCACCGTTCGCAGCGCTCGAAAAAGAGGTGACCCGGCTGCGCCAGCGCGTCGATGAGCTTGAGTCGAAGCTCAGCAAGCAACCGCCCGAGACCTAATCGGACACCGAACGCCAATCCTGACGAAGCTAGTATTTCTTGGTTCCGCGTAGCAGCGCCGACAGGATCAGCAGCACGGCTACAAACGGCGAGAGGGTCACCACGACTCGCTTGAGTAGCTCCATAAACTGCCCACCCACCTGCGTCATTCCAAAAAGTACCCACGGCCCAATCAGCACCCCGGCGACGATGGCCGCCCGCATGAGCTGACGGTGCATCTTTCGATACAGGGCCGAGATCACCTGATCGCTCACCTCGGTGGGCTGTGGCTCCTTCCCAATGAGGCGAAGCGTCAACGCGGTGAGCCCCATGGCCGTAGGAACACCGAGCCCGATCCCAACCGCAATCCCCAGGCCCATGCAGCCGAAGAACACGCCTGCGGACTGATGAGTCGGGTCGAGCAAAAACGCCAGCGGGATCGCGCCATAACCCATCACAAACCCAGCCAGCGCAAAGAAGTACAGCGCGTTGAGCGAGCCGAAGCCAAGGTGTCCCGACATCGACACGCCTTTGGCCAGAGTGCCAAGCTGCTGCTTCTCTTCCTCGGTGTAGCCAAAACCTGGATAGCTCACTCCGAAGTTGTGAAGGAGCGTCATGTTGTACGCCCAGTGCTGCAAGATGATGCGGACAGAGCTGCTTACGGCTTCACTCATGGGCAGTTCCCCTCGACCGATTCACTGTACTCCACGCCTGTGGCCGAGGGGAAGACTCGCTCGCTGTTACCACGCCCCACGCTAGCGCAAGCGTTCCTGTAGCTCTTGGATGTGGGCTTTGGCTTCGGCGCTCTTGACCTGCTTATAGACCTCGATCGCCTTGCGCAGCAGCGACTTCTGCTTGCCGCCGTTCTCTTGCTCTGACCACAGCTCGTAGGCTTGCCCAAGCTGCATCACCAAATCCTTGCTGGTATCAACCGTGCGCGCCGTATCGAGTAGCGCGATCGCTTTCTCGTACTCACCACGGCTGAGGAACTTCTCGGCCGTCGCGAGCGTCTGCTTGACCCGGGCCTTCTTACCCGCTTTGTCCAGCTCCGGCACGTCCGCAGGCGCGCCTGCTGGAGTCGCTGGCACCGCAACAGCCACCGCAGGAGCAGTCGCCATATCAGGAACCGCTACAACCACCGGAGCGGCCAAATCTGGTGCCCGACCCAAATCCGGCAGCGCGGCGAGATCCGGTGTGACCGAAGCAGCCATATCCGGTGCCGCAGCAGCCGCTGGGGCCTGCGGACTGCTTGCTGCTGGTGCTGCGGGCGCTTCGACCTCTTCCGGCTCAGGAGGCGCTTTAGGTGCCAACTGGTTCAGCAGCAAGCCCGCCCCCGAGCGCACGCCCACGTCCGAGTCGTCCGCCAGCGTCCGCAACAGCGGCACACCCGATGCCGTTCCATCCGCAGCCGGCCAGCTTGCCACGACTTCGAGAACCTCTTTGCGCACCGCGACCGTCGCGTCCTTGCTCGCCTGCCGCAGCATAGGCACTGCATCGGCCACCGGCAGCGACCGTGCTGCCTGGATGACACTCACCCGCACCGCCGGATCACTGCCCGCCAGCAGCGAGGCCATGTCCTTCGGCGGATCCACCGACTCACCAAGCTTCTTGAGCAAGCTGTAGGCCTTGAAACCATCCGCGCCGCCACCTTTGAGCATTTCCTTGAGCACCGCTTTGCCTTCGCCACGGCCCTGCTCGGCCAGCTCGGTCGCCGCCCGGAATCGCACCGCTGGCGAAGCATCGTTGAGCAGCGTGGTAAGCCCGGTTTTGCTCAGCTCTGGGTCAGCAGATACTTCCGAGATTGCAAGCTGCTTGACCTCTGGATCGTCGGCCGCCAGACCTTGCTTCAGCTTGTCACGCCGACTGTCATCTCCCATGCGCATGAGCGTCGCCGCCGCCATGACCTGCTCACCCGCATCACCCGTGTCCGCCCGAGAGACCAGCGCCTTCTGAATCTCGGCTTGAGTGGCCGAATCCATCGCTGGTTCGCCCTTCGACTTCAGGTGTGTGCTGACTTTGCCAATCGAGCGCAGAACGTCGAGTCGAACGTCCCGATTGCCATCGGTAATGGCTGAGCCCAGGACCGCAATCGCGCCCCGGTTCTTGGTCCGCCCGAGCGTCAGTGCCGCCGTCTTGCGCACCTCGGCCCGCTGATCCTTGATGGCCTGTCCGAGCAGCGGAATCGCTCGCTGCGGATCGGTATCGCCCAGCATGGCCACCGCCGACTCGCGCACCGTCCAGTCATCGCTTCCGAGCGCCGCCTGCGCCCAAGTCAGGCTCTGTTCGTTGAGAACCGCCGGATCACCACTCGCCAGTCGCAGGATCGCCCCCGCTTCCGCCTGGCGGAGAAGTGGACTCTTTTCACCTTCTCGAAGCGTCTTGGCCAAGACCCCCGCATCTTTGCGCGTACCACAGCTTCCCAGTCCCTCCGCCGCCAGCAGCCGCTCGACTGGCGGACGCGCCGCATCACCAAATACGGTGCGTAACAGCGGCAGCCCCGTCGGGTCATCTGCCGCACATAAGAGCTGAGCCGCCAGCACCTGCTGCGGACCCGGCTTGCCCGCCAGCTCAGACAACATCGTTTTGCCCTGCTCGA
>CALLYL010000397.1 GCA_937859535.1 uncultured Myxococcales bacterium | reverse complement strand
CAAAGCGATCTTGGCCAAGTTGGCGTATCGTCACGGTGCTGACGCTCTGACCGTGCTGTCGCTACGCATGTTTTTCGCGTTGCCGTTCCTGTTGCTCAGCGCCTACTTTGCGGAGAAGAAGTCCGCAACCCGCTTGACCCAAGGCGAGCTGGTGCAGATCGCTCTGCTTGGTGTCACTGGATATTATGTATCAAGCATGCTTGATTTCTTGGGGCTGATGTACATCTCAGCGGCTCTCGAGAGACTGGTCCTGTTTCTGTATCCGACGTTCGTCATCTTGATCTCGGCGATTCTGTTCCGTATCCGACTCCGTTTGCAGCACCTGAGCGCACTCTTCATCACCTATGTGGGCATGGCAGTGGTATTTCAGCAAGAGCAGGCGCTGTGGGGAGGAGATGTTCGAAAAGGGGGATTGCTCGTTCTGGGCTGCTCGATTGGCTATGCGGCGTATCTGGTAGGAGCAGGTCGCATGATTCCGAATGTAGGAGCACAGCGCTTCAATGCATACTCTCTGCTCTCTGCGACCGTGATCATCTGGCTTCACTGGCTCGTGTTCGGTCGCCCGCTGCACGGTCTACCGCTGCCGGTCTATGGCTACGGATTCCTGATGGCTACGCTGGGAACCGTCATTCCCACCATTCTGCTTGCCAAGGGAATTGCCCTGGTTGGCGCGGGGCCTGCGGCGATTCTCACCTCCATTGGTCCAGTCTCGACCGTGCTGCTCGCCAGTACTCTGCTCGATGAACCGATCACGACCGGGCAGGCGCTGGGGGGCGTGATTGTGCTCGTTGGTGTAGCAATCATCACGGTTCAGCGCTGAAGCGTTTTTTAGGATTTGGGAGCTTGACCGATCTCGCGCTCGAGCTTGTCAAACAGCAGGTAGAGTCGATTTTCCTCACGACTCATCCGAGCGGCCAGCCTCGCCATAAGCTGGCCGAAATCGGAACCGAACGCCAACCCTTCCCCGCCGTGCTCATACTTGGCAAAAAAAGCCAGCGCCGTTGCGGACACCGCTTCCATCTCCGTTGCAAAGTGCTCCAGCATTCGATGGACCTCGGGACGCGCCGCTGCCGCACGTCGAAGTACTGGATACAGCTCGCGATCTTCGCGGGCCAAGTGATTGAGCAACAAATGTTTGGCACCAAGAAGCACTGCGGTGCCTTCCTTGGTTCCGATCCCAAGCTCATTGACGGTCTGCAGCGCTTCCGTGATCGCCGCATGTTCGCGTCTTAGCTTGTCAGTAAGGTTGGCCATCTTGAAGCTACGAAAGCCGTGTTTGCCATGATCTCCGACTTGCGAGGAACATGTCAATCCCTGTGCTAGTCCCACATCTACGGTGCCACGTCAAAATAGCCCATCATACCCTCTTCGACGCGCTCCAAGATGTGGCAGTGATACATCCAGCGGCCCGGATTGTCGGCTCGTACCTCAACGGTGGTTCCTTCGAGCGGAGTGAGATTTACAATGTTTCTTGGCACTCCGCCGCGTGGACAGACACCACTGTCATCTAGCACTCCGCCGCGGTCGCAGAAGTTATAGCCATGTAGTCCAAAGGAATGGATCGCATTCGGTGAGACATTGAGGAGTCGCGGCCGGAGCGACGAGCCAGCACGTCGCCGCAGCGCTTGGACACGCCAGCTTTACGACCACCTCACGACACTATGCAACTCGCGAATCGATCGAGGTTGGACGAGCACGCAACTTCGTCTCTGCGATGGCAAGTTAGCCCAGCGAAGTGCTACGTGAGATGCTGGCGCAGCATGATGGGAACGCGACGAAGCGGACTAAAAAACCCGTCGAGTAGCGTTTACGTACCTCAACAGGTGAGGGGCCTGCCGTCTGTTACTTACAGGTGCCGGCATCCTTGCCCGCGGGCAGCTCACACTTGCCCGACGCACAGACTTTGTCGCGCTTGCACGGCTTGCCTGCGGGCTGCGGCGGCTTACAGACCGGCGGTTTGAGAGCGAGGATACATACCTCTGTCCCCTTGCAGTCTTCATCCTTCGCACAGGCAATGTCCGCAAAGGCAAGCGATGAGGTGAACAGAACCAAGGTGGCCATCGAAACGATCAGGGTCTTCAGCATGGGAGCATCCTTCCTAAGTAAGGAGGTCAAGTGCCGACGGGTATGTCCCTTCTGACCATACGCCATGATGGGGCACCCGGCGCAGTTGCGTCAAGCCACGCATGTGACAAAAGTCACATCAGTTTGGCGTCCGGTCTATTCGTTGGCGGCTATCCAGCGACGACAAATATTCAATATGAAGACTATCCAAAGACTCTTTACCTACAAGCCCCCTCCTGCGTCACTTCGGTCTTGGCGATAGCTGCGGTAATACGGTCTAAGGTGTGCTTTAAGGTCAGAGAATTTGTGCCGCAGAAGTTATCGACTCAATGTGAGTCCTTCGCGAGCGCTCGATTCGACTCAAGACGCCAAGACATCGGGGCTATCCTAACCAGTTGTCGGTGCACGGCTGGAGACGGCTGAACGAGCAACCACGATGACATTCCCTTCCGGATCTGCGAAATACGCTGCTTCATCCCCCCACGGTCTTGCGCTCATTGGACTCAGCAATCGCGCACCGGCTCGTTCCAAGCGGTCCATGGTCGTCACCGGATCTTCCGTGTGGAAATAGAGTTCCGTGGCGGCAGTATGCCCTTCAGGAGGAGACGCGGCGCGCAGTCCGGTGTTTCGAGCAAAGCCTTCATGGTGGTAGAGACCGAGGCGCTGGCCACCAGGCATCTCCATCTCCACGTAGACCGGAACCTCGACCAGCACCAACCAGTCAAAGACCTCACGGTAGAAGGCAACGGCCCTTGACAGATCACGCACCGCCAGGATGACGAGGACCAATTTCGGCGACGAAGGCATCGGCCACCTATACCATCATCTAGGGCTGCCGCCGCGACGTTCCTCGGACCCCTAGGCGGAAGCCCTCCCATGCCTAGGACGCAGTGCGCCGCTAGAGAAGTTGCTTCTGGAGCAAGAGCCGCTGGGAAGACACGAACCCAAACCTGTACAGGAATCGCAGCAGACCAAAGCTATTACTGCTTACTTCCGTTTCAATGCTCTCGACGTGAAGCGCGGACAGGTTATCGAACAATTGAGAGAGTATCGCCACACCAAAGCCCTGGCCCGCATACGCGGCCGCAACTCCGATGGTATGCAGCGCAGCGGTGGGTTCGACACGGCCCTCTGATCCATAGTCGACTCGGGCAATGGCATACGCGACCACCTGTCCATCGCACTCTGCAGCCAGCGAAATGGAGATGGTAGACTCGTTGAGTACTTCATCAAACTTGCGCTGGAAGTACTGCGTCCGATCGAGCTGGGTGAGGACACGATCCATCTGCACCACCGCGTCAAAGTCTGATTCGCGAAGGTTGCGGATCTGCTTGGGGGTCGTCTCCAATATCTCCTCGGTATGTGCTAGCGACATCCGTTGCACGGGACGCTCCAGAACCAGGCGTGGTCCGAGCACAAATCCGGCACTGGCCGCAAATCGCAGCATCGCGTGGTTTCGCCAGTCAACATGAAGGACCAGCAACTCCACGCCCCGTGCTCTCAGCAGATCGATCAGCGCCGAAAGGAGTCGCTGACCCAGCCCGCAGTGACGAGCTTCCATAGAGACGGAAACAGACTCCAGCATCACCGCAGATTCCGAGCGACCGAATTCTCCACCCACCTGACGAGCCAGCAGAAAGCCGAGCAGCTTTCCGCCAGCGCTGGTCACTGCAATCTGGAAGTGACGCTTCGGTTTACGGAGCGCCGAAGTGAGTCTCTTTTCGAAGTAACTCCTGCGGGCGATCTTTGTGGTCGAGCGATCCACCTCGACGACGGCGTTCAGATCGGACGCAAGCAAGGGACGGACTACCACATCGGAAAACGAGACTGTGTGTTGGGACATGAGCGCTTGTCTCCAAGAATCGACGCCACATTCAGAGTGGAAGAGCAGCGAGTGGTTCTCCGCCTAGACGCTGGAGTTTTTCGACGCGATAGGCCCCCCACAGAGCGGCTCCCAATGCTCCCGCATAGACCGAATCTGGATGGGTCCGAACTTCAACCGCGAGTGCTTCGCCTCCCTTTTCATGAGCTTGCTTCTTTAGCGCTTGCTTGAGGCACGCAACGATTCCTACATCTGCTGCAAGTCCTCCAGTCAGCAGGATGACGCCTTGCGCTTTGGAGTTCTTGAGCAGCTTGGCAAAGCCCGCTGACATCGACTCATGAATGCCGCGCAGAATGTTTGGCGTGGTGATGCCGCGTGACACCATGTTGATGACATCCGTCTCTGCCAGCACCGCACAGATACCGGAGACCTTTTCCGGCTGTTCTCCGCGCACAGACAAAGCGCCCACTTCATCCAGAGTAACACCCAGATAGCGTGCGATGTTCTCTAGGAATTGACCACTTCCCGATGCACATTGGCTGGTCATCCGGTAATCGAGCACCCGCGCACGATCATCAAAGCGAATGGCACGGGCATGCAAAGCCCCCGCATCGAGCGCAGCACGCGCCTCTGGGTCCAAAAAGATCGCACCGCGAGCATGGGCCGTCATTCCGTAAAAGTGTCCGGTGCGGAACGTGACCATCTCGCCTTCTCCGGTGGTCGCCGTATAGTGGAGCTGGTCTGAGTGCAGCTTGGCCTGCGACAGCGCACGCTGCCATGCCTGTTCGAGCACCAGCTTCTCTTCGCGACGCCGGGTCCGCTCGATCACTTGCGACAAAACCTCTGCCCCACTGCGGGATCTCCCAGAGCCGCGAGGGCTGCGAACGATCGCCACCTTCACAGCACTGGAGCCAACATCAATTCCGGCGCTGTAGATCATGGTGAACCTCCGAAGGCAGACTCCACCCTCGATGCCCCCTCTTCACGCGACTCTGACTCTGCCCGCAGAGCAAAGTGCGCAGCACCGAGTGCTCCCGTATAGATTGAATCTGGTGAGATATTGAGCTTCCGTTCGCCGTAATTCTCTGCAACCAGCTTGCGCAGTGCAGCCACCGCGGCTTGGTTGTTGGCAACCCCACCTGTGAACGTGAACTCGTTTGACACGCCCCCCGATCGCGCCAGGAGCGCCATCGCCCGCAAGATAATTGCGCGATGCAGTCCGGCCAGGATGTCTTCGCGCCGCTGTCCCATCGTCAAGCGGTCACGCAACTCTGCCCCCGCAAACACAGTACAGGTCGAGTTGATTTTGACATGACGTGTCGAGGTCATCGCCATCGGTCCCAGCTCATGGACACCCAGATTCATCTCATCGGCGATGTATCCCAGATAACGGCCACAGCCTGCTGCACACCGATCGTTCATTTGGAAACTGGTCACGATTCCTCGTGCATCGACTTGAATCGCTTTGGTGTCTTGTCCACCAATGTCAAGAACGGTGGCGGTGCCGGGAAAGCTGATGTTCGCACCCAGTCCGTGACAGAGAATCTCGGAGCGGATCATGTCTTTGGGAAACGGCAATCGTTGTCGGCCATATCCGGTTCCGATGGCACGAACTTCGGTCAACGGAATCGCGGCGGCCCGAGCAACGGCCTGCTCATAGGAGTCTGCCAGACCCGCATTGTCACCATCGATACAAGCGCTGAGTGCGGTACGGATGTTTCCCTCAAAGGTCAAATCCATGCGCTGGTTTTCGACCAAAATGATCACCTTGTCGAAGATGCTCATCAGCAGTTCGAACGGAATCGACTCTTCCGCGACACTCTCGGCCAAGCGTGAATACTCACTAGATGCTTGATCGCGAAAGAAGTCAGATTTTTTGCCCGCATTTAGACGCGGTCGCCGAATCCCCTCCTCCATGGTCACAAAGATGTGACTCAGCTTCTGATGCAGTACCTTCCGAATTTCTTGGTAGCGGTCCGACTCCGCTTCCTCGAGTGATTTGTCGCGCAGAGAGTGTAGCTGGGACAGGATCTGCTGCTTGCGGAACTGTGTCAGAAGCCTTTTGCGAAAACCGACCGACTGCTTCTCTCCTTCACTCAATCGACTCAGCTCTCGGTCGATCAGAGTGAATCGGGCACCAATGAATGCTTCTTCACGAGCAATCTCGGCGGCCAGAAAGTAGTTCGATCGGCTGTTGGTAATCCCTCGTCCCAGAATGTCACCGCGTTCATCTAGGAGGACCGCCTTCGTGGTAGTAGAGCCAAGATCAATTCCACAAAAGACATTCATGGCAGCACCTCCAAACGGCGGACACCCTCACTGGCTGGCGACTGAGAGATGGTCCCCCCTTTGCGCTTCTGCTCGATCATTTGCAGATAGCTTTCTAGCCGGTTCTTGATGTTCGCAGCAGAGAAGTAGCGAGGGTCGACCAAGTCGGTTTCGACAAAGCCAGCCGGCTTTCCGGTACGCTTCTCGACCTCTCTCATCATCATGAGCTGACCTGCGGAGAAGCTGTTGCAACTCTTGATCGAGTTGATCAGAAGTCCGTCCGCTTGGTACTTCGTCACGTACTTGCACAGAAGGTCAATTCGCGACGGCAAGTTGAGGTTTGTATAGCAGCCACCACAGTAGTCGGCCAGGGTCTCTAGGGGTCGCTCTGGATCATGACGGAATCCGAGATCGTAGACACCGCCGACTCTGGTATAGGTGCTCGCGACCACCACCGCGCCCTCATCATAAAACATCTTCCAGAATTCGTTAAAGTGGGTCCAGTTGGGTGGTCCTTCAACGACCAAGCGATACTTCTCTGGACCCATTTGACCTTCTGGGGTGATCGGTCCAAGTCCCTTGGTGATGCGATCTGCGACCTCTGCTCGGAGCAGCCGATAGTAGTCGATGGCATCTTCGGTGCCACGGAAGGCAGTGAAGATCGGACCGATGTAATAGACGCCGCCAAAGTAGCCATCGATTGGAGATGGCCGATGGCGCGCAGACTCGAGCACCCACACCAAGTCGTCTTCAGCACGGGCGGAGCGACGCAGACACTCCTTGAGTCGGTCCTCATCGTAGGCTTTTCCGCTGAGCTGCTCGAGCTTAGGAATCAGCTCGCCCTTGATTTGATCGACCACATACTTGCGCATGTCCGGCGTCATGGTGCCGTCTCCCTGATAGGGAACATGCAGCATCACCACAGGACAATCATATTCGCGCTTCAACAACTCGAACCACTTCATAAAGGTGAAGCAGCCGGTGTAGGACAGCAGCAACAGGTCAGGAGGTGGAAGTTTTTCCCCCGTCGGACCGATGTTACCCGACTTGAGCATTCCGATGTCGCTCTTGACATAGGCGCAGACATCTTCAGAGTGCCCATACTTCTCGGCTTCGGTGACATAGGCACCGGATTTTTTGCGCATCCCCGACTGGAGGGCGTTGATCTCTGGATACACGGGCAATAGATCGAACGACAGCAACAGCTCGGTTAAGTTCCCCGGCACGAAGGTGTAGACGACCTTACGGCCCGTCTCCTTGGCAGTTGCCAGCTTCGAGAAGTGACCTGCGATCATCTCCTTCTGCTTGAACATGCTCTGGTCTTTGATGGTGTCGTGGCTCATGACTCACTCCAGAGTTTGATCGAATCGGCAAACGTACCGGCCTGCTCCCGGATGACCTGAAACTGGCCCAAGTTTTCGGAGTATTTGAAAGCGGTCCACGGAACCCCGGCGCGGTCGAGGGCCTGCGTTAGCATCGGCTGCTCGAGCAGCGCGGGATCGCAGAACGAAGGAGCCGCAAACACCACTCCTTCTGCGCGTGCCCCTTCGACCAATCGTCGCAGCGGAATCGTACGATCAATCGTCGGCTCATACTTCACCGCAGTGGTGATGGAGTGCTGAAGGAACGCATCCGAAAGAGCTTCTATCGGGTCGCCGGTGAGCCCGACATCTTGCTCCAGCCAGCGCCGTCCGATCGACATGTCATCCCAGACAATGTAACAGCCAGCCATCTCTAGCGTGCGAATGAGTCCGAGGGGTGGCTGTTCACAGAATGCACCGGTCAGCAGCACGCGGGCGTTGTCGCGCATCGGGCGATCCGCCTGTTTCACCCCTGCAACATAGTCGCGCACGAGCTGGGTATGCTCCTCGACTGGCAGCAGACAGCCCGCGTACAGAATCAGGTAGGACTCCGTAGCCAGAGCCCGCCACGGTGCAGCATTTCGAAGCTCAAAGAGCTCGCTGATGGCCTGACGATTCTGGTTATAGCGTGCGATCGAGGCTCGCAAGTCATCGTCAGAGATCGTCCGTCCAGCCAACCCTTCTAGGTCTTTGCGGAGATGACGCAGCTCGCGCTCGTAGTATTGACCACCAATCGCCTTTTCAAAGTTCTGGGGCACATCTAGGTAGTGAGCGTATTTGTTCGGGAAGAGAACCTTCCACACTCCCGACAAGTTGCGAATTACATCGCAAGTCGAGGGAAACAGGAATCCGTCCATGAAATCATAACGACCCGAGAGAGCCAACTCCACGGTGCTGC
>CALLYL010000396.1 GCA_937859535.1 uncultured Myxococcales bacterium | reverse complement strand
TTGAGCCGGACCTCTTCCCGCGTTTCGACATCGTCTTCAATCTGGAAGGGGGGCGTGTCGGCGCGTGAAAAGATATGAAGCACGCTACATTCCACTTCAATCTCACCGGAAGACAGGTTCGGATTGGCCTGGCCTCCAGAGTCGGTCCGCAGCTTCACTTTGCCGACGACACCAATGCAAAATTCGCTGCGCAGCGCGTCGGCTTCGCTGTGGGCTTCGCTGCCCAGATCCGGGCCAAAGACGAGCTGGCTGATTCCAGAGCGATCCCGCAGATCAATGAAAATGCGTCCGCCAAGGTCGCGCCGGCCCTGAACCCAGCCGAGGAGGACAACCTCTTGCCCGACGTGGCTTTTGCGAAGATCGCCCGCGTAGTGGGTCCGTGAGTAAGAAGCTAGAAAATTCATCATGGTGGCGGCAGTCTACCAAGACCTTGCTGCCCCACGAAAGGACTTACGCGTGACACAATTGGGAACCAGTCGTCTCGACGAGCGAATGGTCCGCGATGGCCTGTGCGAAAGTCGCCACAGAGCGCAAGCACTGATCATGGCCGGTGCGGTGCTGGTCGACGGTCACGCTGTGACCAAAGCCGGACAGAAAGTTTCGGATGCCGCAGAGGTCGCACTAAAAGGCGATCCGATGCCGTTTGTGTCTCGCGGAGGGCTCAAGCTCCAGCATGCGCTTGAGTTCTTTTCCGTCGATGTGACCGGGCGGCGGGCCATTGATATCGGTGCTTCCACGGGCGGATTTACCGACTGTCTGCTCAAGGCCGGGGCCGAGCGGGTGATTGCCGTCGATGTTGGCTACGGCCAGCTTGCGTACAAGCTACAACAAGATCCACGGGTCACCGTGCTCGATCGCGTGAATGCGCGGTATCTACAGCCGGAGGCACTGCCGTTTGTGCCGGATCTTGCGACGTGTGACGCCTCGTTTATTTCGCAGACGCTCCTTTTGCCGAGCATGGTGAGGCTGCTCGCGCCGGGCAGTCCGATCCTGACGCTGGTGAAGCCGCAGTTCGAGGTCGAAAAGGGACAGGTCGGACGAGGCGGCGTGGTTCGTGATCCGGCGCTGCGTCAGCAGGCGATTGCGCGGTGCATGCGCGCCGCCGAACAGCTCGGTTGTACCGTGCTCGGGGTGACGCCCTCTCCGATTCGCGGCCCGGCCGGAAATGAGGAGTTTGTGCTCTACCTACAGACGCCGCAGCACCTCGGCGATACCCTGAAAAATCAGACTCAGTCTAATGTTGCTGACTCTGACCCTGCGAGCCCTGCGGAGAGCCCATGACGACTCAGCCAACGCTCTGTGAAACGGTTTCTGCGCTGCGTGCTGCCCTCAAAGGTCGCGGTCGAATCGGCTTTGTGCCGACGATGGGGAACCTGCATGAAGGACACATCCAGCTCATGACGCAGGCGCGACAGCTTGGCGACTGCGTGGTGGCGAGCGTGTTTGTGAATCGGCTCCAGTTTGCCCCGCACGAGGACTTCGACCGCTACCCGCGAACGCTGGCCCGTGACTGCGAACTGATGGCAGCGGCCGGGGTCGATCTGGTGTTTTGTCCCACCGAGCAGGAGCTGTATCCCGAGCCGCAGACCTGTCTGGTCGATCCCGGACCGCTCGGAGGGGTGCTCGAAGGGGAGTTTCGTCCCGGCTTCTTTCGCGGTGTGGCCACTGTGGTGAGCAAGCTATTTCACATCGTCGAGCCCGACGTAGCGGTCTTTGGCAAAAAGGACTATCAGCAGCTCCAGGTGATTCGGCACATGGTGCGCCAGCTCGGCATGCGGGTCTCGATCGTCGCGGGAGAAACGGCCCGAGCGGAAGACGGGTTGGCACTGTCCTCGCGCAATGGCTATCTGTCGGTGAGTGAGCGGCAAGAAGCGCCACGTCTGTATGCCACGTTACAGACGTTGGCCAAGGAGCTTCAGAATCGGACGCAGGAAGTGTCGCGACTCGAAGCGGCGGCCCAGGCGGAGCTGGCGGCAGCGGGCTGGCGACCTGACTATGTGCGTGTGCGTCGGCAAATCGATCTGTTGGAACCGACCAGCGCCAGTCGTGAGCTGGTGATTTTGGCGGCGGCTCATCTGGGCAAGACGCGGCTCATCGACAACTTGGAACTCTGTCGGCCAGTGGACTAGGGTTTGGCAGCGCCGAGGAGGTGAACGGTACGGGTCGGGAACGCGATCCTGGCCCCGTGTTGCTCGATGATCCGCATCGTTTGCAGCAGTACGTCGTGCCGTAGCTCTAAAAAGCGGTCCCAGTCATTTTCGTCGAACCAGGCCATGATGTCGATGTTGAGCGACGAATCGCCAAAGCCGATAAAGTGCACCCGCAGCGGCAGTCCTGTCCACAGCTTGGGATGGCACTTCAGATAGCTATAGAGCGCGTCGCGGAGACGGTCCAGTTGGCTGGCGCTGGCGTCGTAGGTGATGCCGATCTGGGTGTGCAGGCGCATGTGATCGCGGGCCTGTAGGCACTCGATTTTCATGTCGGCGAGCTTGCCGTTGGGAATGGTTACCAAAGAGCGGTCGAGCGTCCGAATGGCCGTCGAGCGAAGCCCAATGTGTTCGACGTAACCGACCACGTCATCGATGCGCACCAAGTCCCCGACGCGCATGGGCTGATCGATGCTGAGCATGACCCCGCCAAACACATGCTCGACCGTCTTTTGCGCAGCGAGTGCGACCGCCAGTCCGCCGATTCCCAGTCCGGCGACCAAGCTGGTCACCGGATAGCCCAGCTCTTGCAGCGTCGTCACAATCGCGAGGGCGACGACCGTGACCTCGGCCAGTCGATAGCCGAGCGGGATCACGCCCATCGCCGAGGGATGCGACTTCAGCCAATCGGACTCACGGACGATCTGCACCATGACATCGACGCAGCGCCACACGCAAAAGAACAGCCCGAGCAGAAATCCGACCCGAGCAAAGTTTGTGACGATTCGTTCGGCCTGGCCCGTGATCAGCACGTACGGCATCGCAAAACCCCAGAACACCACCGATAGCAAAACGCGTACCGGGCGACGGAGCCGGGTCAGCAGCAGATCATCCCAACGAGCGGCGGTTCGACGAGCCAGCGGACGCAGCGCGAGTTCAATCACCAGGGTCAGAAGCCACGCGAAAAGTCCGCTTGCGGTCAGGATCACCGGCAGGGCCAGCCACTCCCAGAGCACAAAGCCCTTGGGCCCCTTGCGAAGCAATTGATCGGGCAGGTGTTCGCGGAGCCAGACGTCGTCGAGCCGTTGATACCAGCTTGGAACGCGCTGCACGGTCTTGTGAGAAAACAGCCAGCGATAC
>CALLYL010000395.1 GCA_937859535.1 uncultured Myxococcales bacterium | reverse complement strand
TGTAGCTGACGCCGTTGTAGCTGACGCCGTTGTAGCTGACGCCGTTGTAGCTGACGCCGTTGTAGCTGACACCGTTCAGCGATACGCCGTTTAGCTCGGTGCCGTTGTCGTGCTCTTCATTCTGCCACTGCGCGGCGATGTCCTGATCAGACACACCATTGAGGTCGTTCGGACCACATCCGCTGGCGACCGCCAGACCGACGCACAGACCCAACAAACCGATTGTAGATTTCATAACCATCCTCCTTCTGTGATGCATCGCACGTCGTGTGCCAGGGCCTGTGAACCGAGGTTGCTAGGAAGGGAGCTACTTGTACCGGTTGGTACACGGGTCCGCCGTGGCGAGCGGTACGGCCAGGGCCTGCCCACAAAAGGACAGGCAAAATCGGTCCATTGCCGAGCTAGACGTGGTGCTGGGGGAATGGCTTGGCCGAAGTTTGCCGCTGGTGGGGACTTCGGTGTGGGGTCGGCCGTCCCATGGCCACGGTCTTATGACCCCTGGCGAGGGGCGGGCCACGAGGCACAGATACGGAGGGTGATGTCGTTGCCACGGAGTGTGTCTGGGAAGACCACCCTGTTGGAGCTGCGAGCCGTCAGTGCGTCAAAGTAGTAGCTCCCCCCGCGTGCCACCATTTCGCTCGTGCCAAGCGAGGAGGTCGTCATTTCAAAGTGATTGCCCACTAGGTCGTAGATCTGAAACGGGCTGGCTGAGAGAGGATGACTGCCCACGGTGTCAGGTCCCAATGCTCCCGGTGTCTTCTGGTAGTTGGCATCGAAGTTGGCGTCCTCTTTGTCGAGCGAGTCGCCTTGCGGATACTCTCGCTCGTCGGCCCCCTTGGCGGCCCGCTCCCACTCGGCTTCGCTACAGAGTCGGGCACCGGGCACTCGACCGGACGTTTGGAGCCACTTGGCGTAGGCCAAGCCGTCGTCGAAAGTAATTCCACCGACCGGGAAGCGAAGCCAGTCCTGCCGCTCACGGTTGGTCTTTTTCGGGAACTCGATCGGCTCGCCGCGTTTGGCGGTGACAATCTTGTCTTGAGGCTGAATGCGCAGAAGCCACCCAGTCTTGCCGTCTTCCTTCAGCTCAAGAATTCCCCCTAGTGCTCCGCGTGCCGAGTTCGGGATGCGCGACAGGCGTTCCTTTGGCGGCAACGCTTCCAGGTACTCGATCCAGTCGCCGAAGGTGGTCTCGTTCTGGGCCATCAGGTAGCTGTCGAGCACGACGGGGTGCAGCGGTGCGGTGCCCATGAACGTCTTGCGCAGGTTGTCGTCCTCGCCGTAGCCGAACAGGAAGCGGCCTTTGGGGATAAAGACATAGCCTGCGGGGACTTCGCCCCGGGTCGGCATCGGGACTTCGATGCGGAGCTGTTCATCCCGCTCGACCAGCAGCGGATAGCGAACGTCGACCCGTCCCGCTGCGGTCAGCGTCAGCAGATACGAGCCGGGTTCCAGCGACACATCAAACAGCGGCGTGACACCCAAGTCTTTGGCCGGAGTCAGTGCCTTGCGACCGTTCTTTTCGTCGAAATAGCGCTGAAGCTGGACTTGCGCGCCGAGCGGCGAGGTCGAGACGGTGACCTTGGCGGGGGACTTCCAGCGCTGCCGGAGGGTGCCGTTCACATCGTAAAGCGCCATGCGCTCGAGCAAGTCGTCGCGCTTTTGGCGCTGGCGATCGCGATCACGGTCGGAGTTGCTGGCGCGCTGGTACAGGGCCTGCGCGAGCTGCTCGCGGACATCGGTTCGCGTCGCATCGAGCATCAGCGCCGATTCCAAAATCTGGGCGGCGCGGTTGTAGATCCGGTCGGCCTTTTGCGCGGACTCACGGGCCTTGGTCCATACCGCTTCGCCGTCGTCTTTGTGCTTGCCGTCAAACTGCGCAAACGACTCATTGCGAAGCCGGATCGTGTCCTGATCCTGCGTGGCCGCCTCGCGGAGGACTCCCCGTGCATCCTCGACAAGGGCATTGATCTGTCCGTCCAGCTTGCGACGGGCGGCGACCTGCACGCCGATGTAGGCGGCAATCAGCAGCACAGGAATCGTCAGCAGCGCGGCGCGCTTCAGCAGTTGCCCCCGCTGCATCGCCGCTTTCGAGGCCTTAATAAACTCTTCTTCTTTGGGGCTTACGTCCTCGGGTTCTAGCAGGGCCAGCTCGGCGAGCTGTTTGGCCGCCCACAGCGCGTCGCGGCTTCTGTGCAGGCGGTTCCACTCCAGGCTGGCTTGTTCGAGGCGATGTTTGACGGCTCGCCGCTCGGCGTTTTCTTCGAGCCAGCGCTTGAGCGTGCCCCAGCCCTTGAGCAGCGCTTCGTGCGCCACTTCGTAGGCCGCGCCGTCCGGGGTCTCACGGGCGACCAGCAGTCGGCCTCGCACCAGCAGCTCTAGGACACCTTTGGCGTTTGGGTCGTTCCAGGTCAGCTCCTCGGTGGTGCGCCGGGCGCGGGTGCCATCGATGGTGACCAGCGACATCAGTAGACGTCGGGCCAGCGGTCGCCGCTCCATCGGCAGCGAGCCAATCAGGTGGTCGGCGTGACGGGCCAGCGCGCCCATGACGCCGCCGATCGACTCGAGCGCCTTGGCGGTGATGCGGTTGCCCTGACGAACGTCCCATAGCTCGGCGAGCGCAAATTGGAGCAGCGGCAGTCCGGCGTCGCTTTCTGCCGTCGAAGCCACCAGGGCATCGACCATCTCG
>CALLYL010000394.1 GCA_937859535.1 uncultured Myxococcales bacterium | reverse complement strand
TGATTGCGCAACAGCCGGTCCCGGGTCATGGCGCTGGCGTGTTTCTGCTTCGTCACAACGGACAGACGATTCTCCGCTTTGCCCATGAGCGGCTTCACGAGGTTCCGTACACCGGTGGTGTCTCATCGCTGCGGAGAAGCTGTCACGACGAGTCCCTGGTGGCCCGTTCCGAGCGTTTGCTGGCGTCGATTGGCTACGAAGGTGTGGCCATGGTCGAGTTTCGCAAAGACCACCACGGTGAGCCGCAGTTTCTGGAGATAAATGGCAGGTTGTGGGGGTCGCTGGCGCTGGCCCTGCATGCCGGAGTCGATTTTCCCGCCGTGCTGCTCCGCTGTGCGCAGGGGGAATCGGTGCCAGCTCAGTCCGACTATCCCGATGGTCTGCGGTGTCGCAACGTGCTGCCCGGTGAGTTTTCGCATCTTGCCTCTGTGCTCCGCGCCCACGACGTTCCTTTGCGTGACAAACTGCGAGCCACCTGCGAGCAGGTGTTTCTTACCTTTGATCCAACGATCCGCTACGACCATCTCTGGTCCGATGATCCCCGTCCGGCGCTGCTCCAGGCCGGCTTATGGACCCAGGACTTGGGACGCCGCTTACTGGGTCGGCTGAGCAGGAGCCAACAGATGTCGGCTGACAGAGACCTTCTCCTCCATGCCAAAAAGACCACCGAATCGCGGTTCTTGGCGCTGCCTCGGCCCGTGAAGCGAGTGCTGGTGCTGTGCCTTGGCAACATCTGCCGGAGTCCCTTTGCCGAGCACTGTCTGCGACGCATGGCCGCAGAGCGCGGCATTCAGAACCTGACCATACAGAGTGCGGGCTTTCTGCATCACGATGGGCTCAAAACCCCGACCCGGTTTGTCGAGCTGGTTCGTCCCCATGGCGTCGACTTGAGTGCTCATCGGGCGCAGCGAGTCTCTCAGCAGCAGGTCGATGAAGCCGATCTGATCCTGCTGATGGATGCCAAGAACCTTCGGGCACTCCAGAGTGAGTTCCCGCACGCGACCGATAAGACGTTTTTGATAGGACTCTTATCCTCGCAAAAAGCGGGTGAGATTCCTGATCCCTATCTGCTGTCCCTTCCGGATGCTCAAGCGAGCTACCAGCAGCTAGCCGAAGCCTGCGCTGCGACCATCACTCGTCTTCTGACTGTGTAATGGCTTAGGGAGCGGTGAATAGGCAGCGGGTGACGGGCTGGATCAGGTCTGCGAGCACGTAGAGATAGTATTGCTTGCCACTCTGGAGCGCGCCGGGTGCTGCGCCTGTCGCTGGGAACTTCTGGGTCAGTCCGGTTGGGAGCTCTCCGAACTTCACTGTACCGCTCAGCACTGGCTTGCCATCGCTAGGCACATCGATTCGCCACAGCGTTCCTTCCGGTAGATCCAGGTTGGGAGGTACGGTGGGCGAAGCCGCGCTGTCAGCGAGCACATACACATAGCGAGCATTGCCTCCCTTCCACACCACCAGACCATCCGCACGGACTCCTTCACCGCGTGTGCAGGCAGTAGGACGGAAGAAGCGCTGCTCATCCAGCGGCCCCGCTGCGTACTTTTCATTGGCAAAGTCTGCACGGGTCTTGCCACGAGCGGCTAGTTCGCCTTCAAAGAAGCGCCGCATTCGCGCATCGTCTGTGGTCGGGAAAATCGTGTGGGTGGGATTGCTCGGTGTGGAGCGCGAGAATCCGTTGTTTTCGGATGGTGGATAGGCACCAAAGCCCGCTGTATCAATCCAGCCCGCGCCCATTGCCAGGCCTCGCGCAAAGAAGCCGTTGACGAAGTTCCCTGGCTGATCGACATACCAGTTCGATGCACCCTGTGGCGCTTGGCTGTTGTGACAACAGACACAGGCTGCCGAGCGAATCTGCGACTGCACCCACGCTTGCTCCTTGGCATATGTTGGATCTTTCATGCGTGGATCATCGCGGGTGTTGTCCGCTGCGGCCCCGGCCTTGTAATAGGGACGCTGGGTACGGACGCGATCGCAGCTTGCGTAGTCCTCGAAGTGACGGCCTTCCTCGGTCACGCCGGAGATCATTTCCCACGTACAGACCTTGCCGCCTTCGCTCTTTCCTACGGGTTCCCCAGGCTTGGGATCGACGCAGTTTCTGACCGGCTGAAGGAATGTTGGGAGTCCTCCGGTTCCTCCTCCGGTAGATTCAATTCCACCGCAGATCGGAGCTGGCGCGAACACTCCGCCACCGAACAGCTCGCAGCCGCGCTTGGTCGATCCGCAGTTATCGGCATTGTCACCGATGTTGTTGACCGCGATGTACAGTCCGTCCTTCTCTAGGATGCACTGGCCGAGGATGCTCTGGTCACCACAGGGAGTCCCGATGTCTGCGGTTCCGTTCCAGTCCGCGCAGTCCTCGAGGATTTTGTCAGCGGCCCAGTCTCCATGGTAGTTGCGGCACTCTGGCTCGCTGCTGAACTTGTTCGTGTAGTTGCAGTGGCCGGATATCTCTTCAGGAAGTAGCGGGACTTCCTTGGCGCTACAGCTACCGAGAGCACAGATGGCCAGGGTGACACCGACAGTCCGCATCACGTGGGTGTTTCCCGAGAGCGTCTGGTGATCGGAGAGACTGAGACGAGTTGCCATGACAGAAGGACTCCTTCGTTTCGATCCGGCCTAGACGGAATCATCCGCAGTGCCGGAGGTGATCGCGTACCTCCCATGGGATGCTGCCTGTCGCAAAATCACGTCAGGACTTTGGGAGAGGTCGGATCGGGTCTGCCAGTCGCTCGTGGCGCGGGCGAGAAAACACATTGATCTCAGCTAGATAACAGTGTGAAAATGAAGCGCGGGTC
>CALLYL010000393.1 GCA_937859535.1 uncultured Myxococcales bacterium | reverse complement strand
GCACCGTGACAGACCTCGCACGTCTCAACCGGCTTGCCCATCGGATCGGTCCAGGTATTCAGCGCTGCGTGTCCGGCTGCGGATGCGGTGTCGTGACATCCCAGACACGCGGCGGTGTTGGCATCTTGATAGGCGACGTTTTTGCATTTGCCGGACTGACAGCTCTGACCGATTCCACAGGGCATCGAAGCCGAGCAGCTTGCTCCCGAGTCACCGTGACACTTGCTGCAGTTGCGAATGTCCTGCGGAAACAGAATTTCCGAAAAGTCATTCACCCGGTTCGAGTTCCCAATGTACGTAAGCGCAAACGGCTTCACCAGACTGCTCCGTTCCGCGTATCCACCCAGTCTGCGTGCATAGTGCGTGGAGTGGATCATGGAAGAAAAGAGGATGGTCTGCCCTGGCGTCGGGTCAACGGTGAGCACACAGGTATCGAGCTTGGTGTCTGCGTTGGTGTCCTGACAGCTTTCCCAACCCGCTGCGGCCCCTCCACACTGGGCGTTGGTGGTGCAAGCAACGCCTCTGGCGCCAACCGTACGATCGACAGCCCCCGCTGTGTGACAGATCGAGCAGCCCTCCGCATCACGCCGACTCCCTCCGTGGGCTTGGGCGATCACGTGGCACGAGTTGCACGAATCGCGGGTGATGACATGACGCGGACGAATCGCCTGCGAGCCACCTACGCGAAAGTCGATGAGGGCGGTTCCTACATCACGAACAGAAGCTCCCTTATAAGTAGAAGTTTCGACGACATAGAGCCACGCCGAGTAGGTTCCTGCCGGGTTAGGTCGCGGGGTCAGGCCCGTACTGTTCAGCGGAGTCTGTGCATTCGCCGGCCAGGGGACGGTATGAGTATATGTGTAGACGTTCGAGGTGGCATCAAACACCAGGCCGGTGCCGGTCTTGATCGAGATCGATGGAAACACCATCTGTCGATCATTCGTTGGGCCACCAATGAGTAGCGTGCCAGACAGAGCTGCATTGGTCTTCAGATCGGTAATGGGTGCGCCAGTACCATCGAGTAGCTTGAAGCCAATCCGTGGTATGTCACCCACCATCATCGCACCGAGCGGGCCAGACCCACCGCTTACCGAAACTTCGCTCAGCTTGATCTTGCGGATGCGAGTGCGGGTGACCACGTCGTGCTTGTCAGGAATCGGCGAGATGCCGGTCGTGTCAGAGGAATGACAGGTGCTGCATTGGGAGTCATCACTCTGCTTGGGATGGGTCGCGGTTTCACACAGGCTGACTGCGGTGTTGCACTTGGCCAGACTGCTTTTACTCGCACAGTCCGCATCCACGACACACGCACCGGTGTACTGGCGAACTGGATTCAAGGTTCCGGTGTCGAAGAACAGCGCATCATGACAGGCACCACAGGCCTGTCGAGAAGGCTGCTTGAGGTTTCGCTCGTCCCGGTGACACTTGCTACAGTCCTTTTCTAGATCCGGCATCGCCGGAAAGCCAA
The DNA here is from genome assembly GCA_937859535.1 of uncultured Myxococcales bacterium. Taxonomy (GTDB): domain Bacteria; phylum Myxococcota_A; class Polyangia; order Palsa-1104; family JAEUJZ01; genus JAEUKA01. The sequence continues at coordinate 717 of CALLYL010000393.1, read as the reverse complement.
CGTTCAGATAGAGCGCCAGCGAAGCATCGGCCGGGACTCCATACTCCGGATGCGCCGCCCCCGCACGCAACTGATGTTCCCCGCGATGCACTGCGTGAACCTTGCGCACGGTTGTGTTTGGACTGTAACCGTCTTGGTTGTGGCACAGCTTGCATGTCGCAATGGGGAATTGATCCAGCGCCCAGTTTCCCAGCGGTGAGAATCCCGGTGCGATGTGATGCATGTACAGCTTGCCAGTATCCGGTCCCTTGTGGCATTCCGCGCAGCTTGAGGACTGCGGATCACCGGAGGCATACGTCTCTGCCGTCGCGGTTCCGATCTGGAAATCGAGGAGCGGGAAGATCTGCTGCTGCTCATCGGTCGACTTGGCCCACAGGCCGACCGTATACGTCCCCGCCGTCTCACTGGTGATGGGCGAAAGCTGATACAGGAGCGTTCCGTCCTGCGCGATCTTGAGTCCACCAGCGCTCGGGTTGGCGTAGGACGGACTCTTCAGATTGATGAAGTGATGCTGGCGGTCTTTGGCTGCGCGATCTGTGACCGCGTTCAATAGCTGATTGGCGCTGCGGGTGGTGAGTGCACCGCGTGGTCCCACTAGGTACAAGTTGGCGGTACCGAGATCACTGGGTGCCACGAGCTTTTGGCAGCCACTCAGGAGTCGGATGGTAAGCTGTGGAGCTTCTCCTGTTTTGTAGTAGGCACCCTGTGCTGGTGGGC
>CALLYL010000392.1 GCA_937859535.1 uncultured Myxococcales bacterium | reverse complement strand
CTGCTCTATTTTGCGCAGGGCCTACCGTTTGGTTTTCAGAAGGAGCTTTCGGCGTTTCTGCGGCAGGCGGGAATGTCGCTCACGCACATCACGCTGGCCCGAGGGCTGTCGTTGCCATGGCTGCTCAAGGCGCTGTGGGCACCGCTCGTCGATCGCTACGGCTGGGAATCGTTCGGGCGTCGCAAGTCGTGGATTGTGCCGCTCCAGCTTCTGCTCTGCGCGACGTTTATTGCCGCTGCGTTTTTTCCGCCCGAGGTCAGCCTGCCGACGCTGATCGGCCTGATCCTGGTGATGAACTTTCTGACCGCGACGCAAGACATTGCCGTCGATGGAATGGCCGTCGATTTGTTCAAAGGGCAAGAGCTGGGTCCGGCCAACGTCGCGCAGGTGGTTGGTTACAAGATCGGCATGCTGGTTGGGGGCGGACTGCTGTTGCGAGCCTCGGCGAACATTGGTTGGCGCGGGATGTTGTTCGCGATCGCCGGGCTGATCTTCGTCGTGTTGCTATCGCTCTTGCCGCTACGAGAGCCCACCGATGCAGGTCGCATCACCGAGGTTCGACAGCACCTGTCCGACGTGGTCGCGACCCTTCTGAAGCAGCTACGGACGCCGGCGGGGCTGTGGCTTTTGGCCTTTGTCGGTACCTATAAGATTGGCGAGACGCTGGTCGACGCGCTGTACACCTCGTTTCTGGTCGATAGTGGCTATAAACCGGCGCAAATTGGGGCGTGGATTGGGGTCTGGGGCATGGTGGCCTCGACACTGGGTTCGCTCAGCGGCGGTCTTTTGGCCAGCCGCATTCCCATGCTGTGGGCGGTCGCGCTGACCAGCGTGGTGCGCGTCGCGGCAATGGGAGGCGAGTGCTACCTGACGTTTCTGTCTCCACCGCTACCGATCGACATCATCGTGGTGTCGATCTTCGAGCACTTTGCGGGTGGAGCGCTGACGACGGCGATGTTCGCGTTCATGATGCTGAGGGTCGACAGCAGCATTGGGGCCAGCCATTACACCGTGCTCGCCAGCGTCGAAGTGCTCGGTAAGATGCCGACCGGCCTCGTCGCCGGTTACCTCGCGACCAGGATCGGTTATCGCAACACGTTTCTCCTCGGGACAGCGCTGTCGGCAGTGTTCCTGCTGCTGCTGCTTCCGCTGCGCCGTGTGCCTACCAATTCCGTGAGAGCCTCTGACGACGCACCAAGTCCTTGACGGGCGACGGGCCGGGTTGTAACGATGCGCGCCTTCTCATCCCTGGCAACGTGGAGGCGAACATGCGAACTCGGCTTTCCGGTACTCGGCGAATACTTCCTTTTTTGTGCCTAACCGGTCTGGCGTTAAGCTGCGGTGGCGACGGCAATACGGACCAAATGCCCGTCGACAACACCCCCAAGGTGAACCCGTTTGAAGCCAAGCCCGAGTGCTCCGGCGACAAGGTCGACTTCAAAAAAGGCCAGCGCAGCATGGTCGTCAGCAACCTGGAAATTGCTGCCGGTGGCCAGGGCATTGACCTCGATGGAGATGGCAAGCCCGACAACAAGCTCGGTGCGATTTCGTCGCTGGCAAATCCTGAGCTGGAAGGCACGTTCAAGGAAAAGCATGACGTCGTGATCCCGATGGAGGTCTTTGGCCCGACCTCGGGTGACTCGCAGTGCACGAAGTTCGCGATGTACCTTGGACAGTTCCTGAAGGATCGCGACAGCGACGGCAAGGACAACACCTGGGAGACGGAATCGAACGGTGTGGCCAAGGGCGACTGCAACGACTACGACAAGAACGTCGCCGCCGGGAAGCCGGAAGTGGCAGGCAACCGCATGGACGATGACTGCGACGGACTGGCCGATAACCCGACGCAGAAAAAGCCTGCTGATGATGCTTCGGCGAAGATGGACCTCGATGGCGATGGCGTGACGGTGGCCGAAGGTGACTGCGATGATCGGGCGACCTCGCCGATGATTCCGACCGACGGTGGAATGGTGGCACTCGCGAAGCTTCGCCATCCCGCCAAAATGTCGATGAGCATTGCCGCTGCGACTGAGCGCTGCGATGGCATGGACTACAACTGTGATGGCATTCCCGACAACGCACCACAGTGTGATCCGTTCGCCGATGCCAATGTACCGATCGATGTGCAGAAGCTGTCGCTCGATGCGCAAAGTCAGCCGATCCTTTCGTTCAAAAACGGCACCGTGAAGGCCAACAAGCTGGCAGCGGGACCGTCGGTGTTTCGGGTGTCGGTGCCGATCAAAGATCAGCAGCTTCAGCTTGAGCTGTCGGGCGCTCGGGTCGAAGGGACGTTCCGCAATGTCGGCAACCTGACCTATCTCGACAACGCGGTGCTCGGTGGCGTGCTGGAAGCGCTCAGCCTGGCTCGACTCGACAAGATCGAAGTGAGTGGCTTCCTCAAACCGCCGCAGTCCCTGTTCGACGCAGTGTTTGCCAACGGGGCGCTCGCCGAGGTACTCAGGCTCAAGAAGGACGCCGCCGGACACTACCTGCCCGACATGGATGTCGATGGGGATGGCATAGAGACGTTTTGGGCGGCCGATCCCGAAAAGACGCCGGCCCTCGTCGATGTTTGCAAAGACGGCGACGGCACCGTGATCAAGAACGGCGACGCCACCTATCCGAACGACGATCCCAAGAAGCGCTGCGTCTTCGCCAAGGACCAAAAGGGGAACTATCGCTTCGTCGACGGTATCTCTGCGGCGCTAAAGTTCAAAGCAGTACCTGCCAAGCTGGGCAGTGTCGTTGATACGATGGTCGGTAAGTAATCGAAGGGAGCGAGGCGAAAGTCCCCATGCGCAAACGTCACAACGTCAAGGCCCACATCACCGGCAATGTGTGGAAGATCACGACCGTAATCGGGGCCGAGGTGAGTGAAGGCGACACCCTGGTCATCATGGAATCCATGAAAATGGAGATGCCGGTCGAGTCCGAAATTTCGGGCCGAGTGGTCGAGATTCCCGCCAAAGAAGGCACTCCCGCCCAAGAGGGCCAGATCCTCGTCATCCTTGAGGAATAGCCCGCCCCGCTCGTGTCAATCCCAGTCTTTCAGGCGGCATGTGCCGTCATCATCGTGCTCGCACTATCGGCCATGGCGCGGCGTACTGCATGGGGTCCGCTGCTCCGTGACTACGTTGCGCTGGCTGTAGCGGGCTATCTGGGCGAACAGAGCTGTATCAGCCTGTATCACTTCTATCGTTACAGCTCGCTGTGGACCTTGCGGGTGATCGATGTGCCGCTGCTGGTGCCGCTCATCTGGCCGCTGGTGGTGATGTCGGCACGGAGCGTAGGTCAGACCATGTGGCCGAGCGTGCGCGATCCGGTGCAACGGGCCACGCTGGTCGGTGCGATCGTGGCCTTCGATGCATCGCTGGTGGAAGTGGTGGCGGTGCGTGCCGGGCTGTGGTCGTGGGCCGAGCCGGGACATCTCGGGGTGCCCGTGATTGGCATTCTCGGCTGGGGTTTTTTTGCGGCGGCGGCGGACTATGTGCTGGGACTGAAGCGGAAGGCCAGGCACCTGTGGCTCCTGCTGATCGCGCCCCTTATGACCCATGCGCTGATCGTGACCTCATGGTGGGCGCTGTTTCGGCACACGCTGCGCGGCGAGCTCGGCAAAAGCTCGATCGAGTCGATGGTGGCCCTTGGGTTGCTGGCGTTCGCGCTGGTCCTGCGGGCGCGCCGTCGCGGTGGATCGATTCCGTTTGCAGTCGCGCTGCCTCGGATGATCGCGGCGTCGCTGTTTGTGGTGCTCCTTGTGACCAGCGCACCGACCGACCGAAATCTGTGGCTACACACCGCTGCGGTGGCGCTGCCCTATCTGATGGCGACCGACTTTCGACTGAGCTCGTAGGTTTCCTAGCGCAAAAAGATGTTCTCTGGGAGTCCGGCGCTGCGCCAGAAGGCGGTGCCAATCAGGAACAGCACAAGCTGCGCGCTTCCCAGGTGGGTCAACCACAGACAGTCGTTGCTCGTCAGCCCTCGGCGGAGTCGTGGCCGGTAGAACAGGAACTGGCTGAGCGGTGCCACGCACATCAATAGCTCGCGGACTCCCAAGATTCCCAGCGCAACGCCCGCAATCAGCGTGAGCCCCGATCCTGCAAGGAGTCCGATCATGATCCGCTCGGCTGTTTGTTCTCCGTGCACCACTGGATAGGTGGGCACTCTTAGCAGCCGGTCGCCTTCGAGATCGCGAAAGTCATACAGGATTTCGTAGGTCGTCTCGAACAGCACAAAGAACAGCGCCAGGGTGGCAATGGCTGGCATCGTCATCAGCGCATGACCCGCAGTGACGATCGGATACACAAAGCAGGTCAGCACGAACAACACCGACGAGCCGAAGTTCTTGAAGAAGTACAGTTCCTTGAGCCGCGACAGCCCGCTCGGTGTTGGCACCACCCGGTAGTTGTAGGCGAGCCCGATGAGCTGAACCGCCACTCGCCACGGCGTAAGCTGCGGCCAAACCAGATGGGTGGCCACCAACGAACCGACGAGCAGCACAAGCGATAGCGCGGTCAACCATCCCTTTTGGGCAGCCACGCGGGCAGTGCCGGGAACTTGGTTGTGGGTGTCCTCTGCGAGATCAGTGATGCGATTGAGCAGATTGATCAAAAACCAGTCGATCCCGACCACCGCCGCGAGCGGGACCAGATAGCGCCCGGACATCAGCCAGCCAAACACCACCATCGCTGTCATCGCCACGAGCACGATGTGGTAACGAGCGATCCACAGCCAGTCATTGACTACATTCCGAACCGTCATGTTCGCTTGGTTTTACCGCACCGGAGCGAGCCCCTGTCATCGGCTGCCGTGAAATCTCAAACATTTTCAGACGACTACGTTCGGCCGCTTTTTGGACCCGCCGGTTGTGCGGTAGGCTGAAGGTATGAACAAGCCGATTTTGGCCGCGTGCGCGGGCGTCACCTTTGGTCTGTTTATGGGCGGGCTGCTGATGGGTGGGTTCGGCAGTCGAAGCTGTCATCACCGGGTCGAGACCCGAGCGCCGATTCGGGTGGTCGAGACTAGACCGCAGATGACGACGCGGGTGGTGTTTCAAAGCACCGTCATTCGTCAAAATGGCGGAGTCATTCACACCGAGACCCGGCAGCAGATCTCAAACGTGGGACCGGAAGAAGCGCTCGATACGCTGACCAATGCGCAGACCGCGTATGTCACCGGTGACTATCGCGGTGCCATCGCCATCGCCAAGACCGGGATGACCGACAGCCCCGTGCGTGCGAATCGGATCATTGGTGCGGCCGCCTGCAATCTGAAGGATCTACCGCAGATCGAGCAGGCCTATCGTCGGCTAGACGTGCCGAGCCGACAGTACATCGTCTATGTCTGCCAGCGCAGCGGTGTGACGTTTTCGGGCAACCGCTTTCGCCTGAGCGAATAGCACCGCCGCAGCGGCCCGCTCTGAATCAGAGCTTCTTTTCGAGGATGGTTCCGGTTCCACCCACCGCGAAAAGGTTGGTTGCGGTGCCCCAGACTCCGAACAGAAAGTTTGAGCTACCGCTGTCTTCCGCGCTCCAGGTGGTGCCGTTGCTGCTGTGAATCGCGACTCCGGCTTGACCGACAACGTAGATGTTGGTTGGACTGACGGCGAATACTTTGCCGAGTGCGAAGGTGGTTCCGGAACTCTGCGGACTCCACTTGCTGCCATCGAAGCGGAGGATGGTTCCGGCGTCACCCACAGCCCAGACGTTGCTCGGTCCGCTGCCGTGAATGCCGCGCAGCTTGACGGTGGTTCCGCTCGCTTGCGGAGACCAACTGGTGCCGTTGTAAAACAAAATGACCCCGCCCGCCCCGACGGCCCAGACGTGGGTGGGATCGGCAGCGTAGATGGCATCCAGCTCGCTGGTGACCCCACTCGCTTGGGTCATCCAGGTCGTTCCAGAGCCGAGTTTCAGAATGGTTCCGGAGTCCCCCACACACCACGTACTCGCTGCATCAAGCCCGTGCACACCATACAAATTGGCTGCGGTTCCGCTGGTCACTGGATTCCAGTTGGTGCCGTCATAGTGAACCACTGTGCCCGCCACACCCACGGCCCAGGCGTTCTGCGCGCTGCTTGCCCAGACTCCTTGGAGCGACCGCGTGGTGCCGGTTGGTTGGGTAGACAGGGTTCCTGCGGAGTAGCGAAGAACCGTTCCTTGATCGCCCACAGCCCATATGTTTTGGGAGTCCGATCCCCACACGGAATACACGCTGGTGGTGTTTCCTTTGGTCAGTGGATTCCAGGTTGTACCGTTGCCACGAACCACCCAAGCGGAGTCCGTTCCTCCGACGACATCAGTAGCGCTGCGACCATGGAGCGCATGAATCACATCGGTGGTCCCGCTCACTTGCGGAGTCCAGTTTGTGCCATCGAAACGGACGATGGTGCCGACGATTCCGCCGGCCCAGACGTTGGTCGCAGAGGCCGCGTACGCACTATAAAAACGATTGGTAGTACCGCTGTTTTGGACCGACCAAGCGGAGCCGTTCCAGCGGATGATGGTACCAATGTCACCGACGGCCCAGGCGTTGCTGGAATCGACTCCCGTGACCCCGAGCAGAGTCCGGGTGGTACCACTCACTTGCGGTGCCCATGCGCCCCCGCTATAGCGCACCACGACCCCTGCGGAACCAACCGCCCACACCGTTCCAACATCACTGGCCCACACGGCTGATAGCGTCGTGGTGGTCCCGCTGCTTTGCGGACTCCATGCCGTGCCGTTCCACTTGATCACCAGACCGCCGGCCCCAACGGCCCACAGGTTGTTGGCATCGACACCGTGGATTCCGTTCAGGAGGAAGGGGGTTCCACTGACCTGAGGAGTCCACGCGCTGCCGTTGTAGTGCAGCACCATTCCGTTACCACCCACCGCCCACAGATCCTTGGCGCTCGGTCCCCAGACTGCGGTAAGTAGGTTCTGGGTGCCGCTTGCTTCGAGGGTCCAATTGCCTCCGCTATAGCGGAGGATGGTGCCGCGATCGCCGACGGTGACGATCTCTCCACCGCTGCCCACGTACAGACCGTTTATGCCATTGCCTTGCGGCAGCGGATTGCGCCAGCAGTAGCCGTCTTTGCTACAAATCGGCTGCGGCCCCATCGCCAGATCCTCGGGAACCCCAGCATCCCCGGCAGGATCGATGCCTCCATCGAGCGGAGGGTCATTGGTCGATTCTTTGTTGCAGGCCGGACTCCCCGTGAGCAGGAGTACGGTCAGCCAAGGAAATACGCTGGTGGCCGCACGGCTTGGGGCCCCCCTTCCCTGCGACACTTTTTTATCGTTCCGCAGGCGGCCCGAAAAAAAGGTCTCCGGTCGGCCCCACGCCTGAGCTGTCTTAAGGCTTTTTTGCATCAGAACAGCATAGCCGATACGCGTGGGTCAGCTTGCGGGCTTGATCTCGAACAGGGACAGCTCGCACTCGCCACCGAAGTCGAGCTTCATGAGGAGCGGCCACTTGGGATGATCGAGCACCCACAGATCGACCGGCGACCAGCTCGTCTCGCCGTCGTCTTGCGCATGGAGCACGCGGACCTTGACCGGCTGTTCATTGATGCGCACGGTGGTCTGTGCCTCGCCGAACAGCTTCAGGCGAAATGATCCCGAGTACACCTCGAGCGGTACCGACTCTCCTGCTTTGAGCCGATGCACAAACTCGCGACTGAGCAGAAACGGCGGGCTGTGGGTCTTGGTGGCAAGTGCTCGGTTTTTCGTCTGCGCTTTGCCGGCTAGTGCACTGAACTGCGACAAGAACACCACGCCAGAGCCGCGTTCGATCGCATCGGCAGAACACCGGATCTCGGACCGGGCCGGAGGATCGGGATACGACAGCACCATCGCGCCATCGTCCCCCAGTGCTTCGATTTGGAGTGGATACAGATCATTGGCGTCGTAGTCCGCCGTCCAGACTGAAAAACAGGCACCCTTTTGCACCATTGCCGCCAGTTTCTCGGCTACCGGTGTCGTCCCCGCAGCGCCATTCGCCACCGTCTTCTTTTTCGTCCCACCCGCGCCCGTCTTTTTGCCCGATCCAGCGGCCATGCCAAATCCTCCCATTCGCAGACGTCAATACCATAGGTTCGCTGGCCGCTTGGCACCCGAATCAACCCGTGTGCGTCACCAGCGGTCGTCAGTGTCCGAAAGTCAGCGTATGCTTCGCTTCACGGTAAGGAGGTCAGCTTGGGTCTAGGTCAGTACGTCTTCCCGCGCATGGCGGTCCACATTGCTTCGGGTCGGACCGTTCCCGTGGAGCGGCTGCGTGCGCACTGCCTGTGGTATCCAGCAGTCAGCCTCGATGGGCGAGAGGTTTCGGGGCACGTTCTGTACTTTTCCCAAGCACTCGAGGAATCGCTTGGGGTCGTGCTCGGGCTGCATTCGACCTGGGACTGGAACCCTGCCGCTGAGGTCGAAAACGGTGAAGAAGACATCACCTTTCGACTCGCAGCACCGGTTCGGGCGTCGCTACATGCCTCGGTGCCGCAGCTCATTCGCGCCATTGTCGAACACACTGGGCGGACGCTGCCTGCGAGTCGGCGTCGCCAGCTCAACACCATCGCGGCGCTGCCTCACGAAAAGGTGCTGACGGCGCTTGAGGAGTTTCTGGCCCAGAACAAGCTTCATGTCCTTCAGCCGCTCTATATTGGCAACCTGTATCAGTTGTTCACCGACGCGACCGAAGCACTTCTGCCGGTGTCGCCGTTTTCGCTGCGACGGACGCCGCGCCTGTGTTTTGTGCTGCTGTCGACCGACAGTTTGACCGACAAGCGCTCGAGTCCATGGCTCCGGCAAGCGTCAGAGCTGATGGCGCTGCCCGTCAACGTCGTGTTTACGCCGCAGGTCGCCGAGTTTTTGGATGCGTTGCCATCGCTGCGGCTGGTGCGTAGTGATCCCCAACTCCTTTCCGAGCTGTTGTGGACGCTCCACGAGCTGACCGGTGGCTGGCCGGATCTGTGCGATCGCTTTTTCGAAATGCTGGCGCAGCTTCCCGATTTGGAGGCACTCCGGCGGAAGTTATGGGACTTGGCGCAGCTACTGCGGGCCGCCGAGCGTGATCTGGAAGCGAGTCAAAAGCTGCTCAATGAGGCTTTTGCGGGACGGCTGGAGCTGCCGGATTTGATGATGCCGGGCCAAAGCTCACCCGCGATTGCGCCGCTATCGGCCTCGGCGCTGAACGCGTTTGGATCGAGTCCGCTGCTACCGGGCGGTTACGAAGGGTTGTGGTCGCTGCTCGGGCAGCCGGTGCCATTTACCTGGGAAGAACATGGGCGGGCCTATCTCGACGGGCTGGTGAGCTGGGAACGCAAGCTGGCGGTGCCGCGCAGTCGAGCGATCGAGCTGTGTCTACGACGACGGGTCGAGACGCTCAGTGGGAGCAGTCGTCCCTCCTCGGGAGGGAATCAATCCGGTCATTCGCACTCGGCGGACCATCATCCTCGGCTAGACGCTGCGACGGTCGGAGAACATCCCGGCCCGATGACGATTCGCTGGCTGCATGTCTCGGATTTTCACTTTTCGGACAAACACCAGGCGCAGGGCGCGGGCATCGTGCTGGAGTCGCTACTGAACACGATCGGCGATATGCGGCGTGCCGGACGCGGGCTCGACTGCATCTTCGTGACCGGCGACATTGCGCAGAGCGGCAGCGAAAACGAATACCGGCTCGCCGAGGAATACCTGCTCCGGCTGTGTGAACACAGCGGTGTTCCAACGCAGAACGTGATCATGGTGCCGGGCAATCACGATGTGTCACGCTCACGCGGTGTCGGACTTCAGCGCACCCTCACCAGCCACGACGAGGCCATGTTCTTTTTTCAGCCGCAGGCCGAGCGCTGGCACCTCAAAAAGTTCGACGCGTTTGTGCAGTTCTACAACCGCTTTTACAAAGCTGGGCATTTTGGCAAAGAGCCGCCCCGCCAGGCGACCTCGCATTTGGCGACCGCTGGGGCCGAGATCCTGCGCATCCGCAGCCTGGAAGTGGGCTTGGTTCCGCTCAATACCGCCTGGTTTGCGCAAGCCGACGACGACAGTGGCAAGCTGTTCATCGGAGAGCCACTGCTGCGCGCTCAACTGGCGCACGTCCAAAAAGCCCGACTGCGGATCGCGCTGATGCATCACCCGGTGCAGGACTTGTCCGAGGTCGAGCGCCGCAACATCGAGCAGCTTTTGCAAGAGCACTGCCACTTCGTATTACGCGGCCACCTTCACGAAAACGAAGCGCAGTGGGTATCGAGCCCGTATCGTCAGACGTTGGTGATGGCGGCAGGCGCGGCCTATCAGGGTCGCGTGATCTACCAAAATCGCGCCATGTTGTGCGAGGTCGACGTTGATGGTCACGGCAAGGCGGCCCGCGTCAGGCCCTATCCGATTCGCTACGAGATGACTGGACACGATCGCTGGACCCTCGACACCAGCGTCTTTCCCAAGAGCTATCCGAGCTATCTTGAATCGCTCAATATCAACCTGTAAATCGCATGTCTCGCATCTATCTCGATCACAGCGCGACCACGCCGCTGCATCCCCTGGTTGCTGCGGCGATGGCCGAGGCACTGTCGCTTTCTGGCAACCCATCGTCACTGCACTGCGAAGGTCGGAAGGCGCGCCAAGCAGTGGAGACGGCTCGTCGCCAAGTCGCGCAGCTTCTGTCGGCTGATCCCAGCGAGCTGGTTTTTACCTCAGGTGGGACTGAGTCCAACAATACCGCCATTTTTTCGTTGGCGGAGGTGGCGCAAAGGCGTGGTCGGCCTCTTCATGTCATCTCGAGCCCGCTCGAACACCCTTCGATACAAAAGCCGATTTTGCGTCTACGCGACCATGGCTTTCGGGTCACGCTGCTGACGGTCGACGAGCATGGTCGAATCGATCCAACCGAGTTGCGTCGCATCCTCACCAGCGATCCGGCTGCGCTGCTTGCGCTTTCGTTGTGCAACCACGAGCTTGGCAACGTCTATCCGATGGTGGAGCTGGTGCAGCTTGCCCACGAGCACGGCGCGCTGGTTCACTGCGATGCGGTCCAGGCCATCGCCAAGCTGCCTGTCTCGGTGCGCTCGCTCGGGGTCGATACGCTCAGCGTGTCGGCGCACAAAATGTATGGACCCAAAGGCATCGGCGCGCTGTACGTCGCAGGTCCAAAGGCCGTCGCTGGTGGCTGTGGTCTGTCCATCGATGCGCCCGCCCTGCTCGTAGGCGGAGAGCAAGAGCGTGGCCGACGGGCTGGTACCGAAAATCTCCTGGGCATCATTGGCTTTGGGATCGCCGCCGATCTGGCCGTCCGTGACGTGTTACCCCGAGCTGCCGAAATCGCGGCTCGTCGCGATCGACTGCAAGCTGGACTGATCGCGCTCGGTGGTGTTTCGGTAAACGGCGATGTCGACAAGCGCAGCCCTACCGTTTGTAACCTCCGGTTTGCCGATGTTGATGGAGAGTCGCTACTCATGAGCCTGGACCTCGACGGGATCGCCGTGTCCACCGGTGCTGCCTGTAGCTCAGGATCGAGTGAAGCATCGCCGGTGCTGCGTGCGCTCGGACAGCCCAAAGCAGTGGCCCGCGAGGCGATTCGGTTTTCGCTCGGTATCGGTACCAGCGACGCCGCGATCGACGAGACCTTGTCGACGGTGGCAGCGGTTGTTTGCCGGATTCGGGCCCTCGGGCCGGCACCACTGCTCGTGGCGGCTGGCGCGGCCTAGATTCGCAGGTCAGTCCATCCATCGGTAACCAAGTTTGGTTCTGGTCGGCGCGCCGGATCGGTTTTTGGACAAGCTGCCGTCTCGCTCCTAGACTCGGAGGTTCATGTCGCTGCTGCCTCGTCGCAAATCCGGGCGCAGGGCCCTGCGTGTTCGTCGCGGGGTGTGGCTGCGTGCGCTGCTCTTCTGGCGACCCAAGAATCGTCGTCGTGGCCGAGTCGCTCGCGAGTCAGTGGAAACCCAAGAAAGTGCCACTTCAAGGTCTGCGGCGTCGCTGCTGCTGGCGATCGTGACGTATCTTGGACTGACCGCGCTGTTCGGCGGTGGCGTGATCTTGGGTCGTCACTATTTGCTGCACAGCCCGCGGTTTGCGGTGTCGACCGTCGAGATATCACCAACGCGCCATGTGACGACGGAACGACTGCACACGCTGGCCGGGGTCCAGCTTGGTCGCAATCTGATCTCGCTCGATACCGCCGAGGTCGCCGAGCGGCTGCGTCGCGAGCCATGGCTGCGTCACATCCACGTCGAGAAGCGCTTGCCCGCCGCGCTACGAATCGTCGTCGAGGAGTTTGAACCGGCCGCGCTTGCTGCACTTGACTCGCTGTACATGATCACCACCGATGGTGAAGTGTTTCGACGGGCGAAAGCGAGTGACTACGAGCGCGGGCTGCCGATTCTGACCGGGGTGGGTCGAGCCGCGTATCTGCTCGATCGCGAATGGGCCCAAAGTGAGCTACGGCGGGGGCTCCACGCGCTGGCGCTGTATCAGCAACGCGAAGGACGTCCGACGGTGCGAGAGGTCCACGTCGACCAGATCAATGGCATCACCTTTTCCACGGGTGATGGCTCGACGATTCGACTCGGTCAGGGCACGGACCAAGAGCTACTCCTGCGGCTCCAGCGGTTCGATGCCGTGTGGCAGACGTTGCGTCAAAAAGGCGATACCGCCCAACTGGTTCTCCTCGACAATCGCGCCCACCCAGACCACGTCACGGTCCGGCTGGCCGCCAAACCAAGCCGTCCTTGAGTCGCAACTCGCCCACTATCCAAAGTCGTAGTTCTTCGGGATGACCACGATGTCATCGATGACCTGGAATCGGCGACGGTCCGCCTCGGGGTCGAAGCCGATCTCGGTGCCCGCTGGAACCCGGACGTGCTTGTCGATGATGGCGCGGCGGATGTGGCAGTGGCGGCCGATGTCGACCGACTCATGGAGGATGCACTGTTCGAGGTGGGAAAAGCTGTTGATGCGGACGCGGGGGCCGAGCACGCTCTGGTCTACGTGACCGCCCGAGATGATGCAGCCCTCGCTGACGAGTGAGTTCGTGGCGAACCCGACACGGCGCGAACCACCGGGTCCGTCTTCGTTGAATACAAACTTGGCGGGAGGCAGCGAGCGCACCCAGGTGTGCAGCGGCCAGCGCGAGTTGTAGAGGTTAAAGACCGGCACCACTTGCACAAAGTCGAGGTTCGCCAAGAAATACTGCTGGATGGTTCCGACGTCGCGCCAGTAACCTCGCTCGCGTTCGTCCATGCCGGGAATGTCGTTGCGCATGAAGTCGTACGCGTAGAGTGCGCGTTTGCCGACCATGTCGGGCAGGATGTTTCGGCCAAAGTCGTGCTGGCTGCTCGCGGTCGTCTCAGCGTCGAGCACAATCTGCTGGATCAGCGTGCGGGTATTGAAGATGTAGTTGCCCATCGAGGCGAGCGCCCAGCCGGGTCGACCGGGGATTTCGCAGGGCTTTTCGGGCTTTTCGGTAAACGACAGGATTCGCCAGTTGGCGTCGACCTCGATGACGCCGAACGCCGAGGCTTGCGAAACGGGCACCGGGATGCAGGCGACGGTGCAGTCAGCGGCCGTTTCCAAGTGGAAATCGAGCATCTGTTGCACATCCATCTTGTAGACGTGATCACCGCCGAAGACGATGACGTAGTCGGGATCTTCGTCGGTGATCACGTTGAGTGACTGGAAAATGGCGTCGGCAGAGCCCTTGAACCACTCGCGGCCACGACGCTGCTGCGCGGGCACTGGCTCCACGTACTGATCGAGCATCGCCGGGAGTCTCCAGCCGCGGGCGATGTGACTGTTCAGTGAGTCGCTCATGTACTGCGTGAGCACTTTGATCTTGAGAAACCCGGAATTCACCAGGTTCGACAGCACAAAGTCGATCAAGCGATAACGGCCACCGATGGGTACCGAGGGCTTGGCTCGATCGGCGGTGAGGGGCCACAAACGGCGGCCTTCACCACCAGCCAGTACCAGGGCCAACACGTTGGGATTGGGTCCGCGATGCGGTAAGAACGCCGGGCTCATCAGCCGTCTCCATGCAGCAGGGCAGTGGGCGGCTGCCGCTGGTCAGCGACCAAACAGCAGGTAGCCCAAGATCAGGAGCAGTACCGTGACAATTCCCATAATAATCGGGACCAGCGGCGGACCGCTTTGCTTTCGCAACGGTGTGCGAAATCCCGATGCTTCCGCGTGAGTGCTCGGTACGTGGGCTACGACTGGCGGCGCAGTCGCGGGCTTATCCGCAAGTACAGATTCCAGCGGCGAGACGCTCTTGCCGAGACCCGGCCCCGAGGTAGGTGTGGTTGGCGGTTGCGCGGGAATGCTCGACTGACTCTCGTTCATCCATCCCCGTGGATCGATGAACTGGTCGGGGTTGAGCGGGGCCTGACCTTCATTGGACTTGGCCTGCTCCTCGCCTACTTCATCGAGCGAGGTGAAGCGCAGAATTTCGTCCTGGATCAGGTTATCGATGAGCGTGCTTTGCGCCTGCGGCTTGGACTTTTGGCGCTCGGCCAAGACTTTGGCAATGAGCTGCTCAATGTCGCGGCTCGTGACCTTCATGCCGCGCGAAAACAAGTAATGGGCAATCGCTTCGAGCAGCTCTTCCACGCGCTGGTAGCGCTGGTTGCGGTCGCGAGCGAGCGCCTTGCGGACGATCGTCTCTAGCTCTGGTGAACAGTCGGGGTTTTGCGCAACCACCGATGGAATGACTGCTTCGCGGACCAACTTGACCGTCGCGTAGTCGGTCTCACCATCGAACAGACGCTTCCCGATCAGTAGTTCATAGAGCAGGATGCCGACTGCGAAGATATCGGCGCGACGATCGACTTCCTCTCCACGAGCGGCCTCCGGTGACAGGTAGCTGAACTTGCCTTTGACCACGCCGGGGTCGGTGTTCTCGACCTGCGACGCGGCTTTGGCCAGACCGAAGTCCGCCAGCTTCACCTCACCGCGCTTGGAAAAGAGGATATTGGGAGGCGAAATATCGCGGTGGACAATGCCGAGCGGCTTACCCGTTTCCGGATCGTTGAGATCGTGGGCGTACGCCAGCGCCTTGCAGACCTCCATGATGATGTAGAGCGTCTGGCTGACCGGCAGCCGCTGCCCCATCCCCTGGATCGTCTGAAGCAGCACCTTCAAGTTGCAGCCGTCGATGTACTCCATCACCAGGAAGTACGACGTGTCGTCGCCACTTCCCGAGGAGCCGACGTCATAGACCAGCACGACGTTGGTGTGCTGAAGGTGCAGTGCCAGGCGGGCCTCGTCGAGAAACATCTGAACGAAGCGCTTGTTTTTGGTGAGGTTCGGGAGGATGCGCTTGATGGCGACCGCACGCTTGAGACCACCGACCGAAGACTCGGCGATGCCGCGAAAGACCTCCGCCATGCCGCCGGCGTCGAGTCGGTCTGTGACTTTATAGCGCTGGGAATCCATCTGCTGACCTAGGTTGCGACGACGGAGAAGTCGCCGGGGACGTGGTTCGAAAAGCTGTGCTGCGTGCGAACTTGTAGAATCCTATCACTCATCGTCCATGTGGTCGCCCATAGACTCTTCCGTACCACCACCGCGACCAACCGTCTGACTCTTGGTCAGCTCTTCCTTCTCTTTTTCTTCCTTGCAGTCGATACACAGGGTCGTCACCGGACGAGCCATCAAGCGACGGAAGGAAATCGTCTCGCCACAGTCCTCGCATTCGTCGATGGTCTTGTTTTCGAGACGCTCGATCGCGCTATTGATCTTGTGGAGCAGGAACTTCTCTCGGTCTCGCAGACGAAGCTCCGTCGAGAACAGCTCTTCTTCCATTGACTCATCGATGGAGTCACGGCCAATGCTGCGCTCGCGCTCCATGCTGAACTTGAGCCCATCTTTCGCCGCCTGCACGAGACGGTCACGCTCGCCGAGGAGTACTTTCTCAAGCTGCGACCGCTGACTTTCGTTCAGCATCTGTAGGAACCCCTTCTTACCCGTCGGAAAAATATCGCTGGCCTGGCTTCTGTGATCACTTGCGCCCTAACGTGTCCGTCGAAACAATCTGGGCCAGCTAAATGTCATAAGGTAGCGTACTCTATAGGTCTACACCGGGCTTTGTCAACGGGCGATTTCGGCGTGGGTAGGGTTCTTCGAATAGCCGCTATCTTCCCGTAATATTGCCCCCCTGGAGGCTGTAGGCGATGAGCATTGAGCGGTCGGAAGATCAGGCGCGATGTGGCGAGCAGGCAGAGGGTGAGCAGGCCGTGACGAGGGTTTGGCGGCGGCTGGCGGCGGGTCTACATACAGCGGCGATCGGAGAGGCAGCGCCGCTTTGTGTGAGTGGGGCCGATTCAATGGTTCGATTGGTGGTGCAGGACTGCGGGGTCCATCCACAGCCTCTTGGTGCGATGAGTGAAGCACAGCGTCGGATCGGGGAGCTGGTTGGTGAACTACGTGGCGAGCTGCGTGTCGGTGGCGGTTCCGGGTTCGGGTTATTGCCTGGCCTTGATGTCGCCGCAGATCGGGTGCTGAGCGGCCTTCGTCGTCGCTTGATTGGTGATCAGACCGAGTCGCCGCTGCATCGGTTTGTGCATGTGCTCGAAACGCTGGGGCAGTCCTCGGTGCAGACGAATCGGCGCTGGGCGGTCGCGTTTATCCGGGTCGAGCGTGCGGATGCCGACACGCTTCACCTGCTGACGCTGCTCGTTGCTCGGCGATCGGCCGTGCCGTTGCTGCTGGTGTTTTCGACCGAGCCGAAGTCCGGCCCGGCACACGAGTTACTCGTCGCATTGCGCCGAAGTGGTGGTGAGGAAGCGGTGATTCAACTGGCGAAAGAACAGACTTCGCTCGCCGAGCGCGAGCTGCCGATATGGTCCTTGCCGTCACAAGTGCTGCTGGTCCTGCGCGGTTTGGCCATTGCAGGAGCGGGCTGCGAGCTGCCAGTTCTCTCGGAACTGCTGTTGCTGCCGGAAGCGAAGGTGCTGGCCTGTCTGCAAGAAGCGGTCGATGCAGGCATCGCAATCGAGGACGATGGTGAAGGGCACTTCGAGCTACAGCCGGAGCTGGCCAGACAGCTTCTGGCCAAGACTCTGCCCTCAGTAGCGCGGGCCTATCATCGTCGACTCGCGCTGCTGCTGTCGGAGCGCCTGACATCCGCTATCCCTACCGGTGAGACCCCCGTGAAGCCGAGTGCCGCGTCCAATCGGGGTGACTTGGGAGAAGCCGTCGACGTCCCATCCGTACCTGCGTCCGCATCGGTACCCGCACCCGAAGCTACGGATTCTGGGACTGCCGAGATAAGCGAGGTGCCGATCAGTGTGCCTGTGGCCCCGGCGATCGTGATGTCGGAGGTGATCGCCCCAGGCTCTGACCAAACGCCAGCCACCGATCAATCACCCGATCCTACCGCGTCTCCAGGGGCGGTTCCGGCAGAGCTTCCACTGACCAAACAAGAGCTGTCGCCAACGCTGCATTGGCCATACGGTGGCGTCGCCGCGAGCGGACCGTCCGCGCCAGACCGTGCGAAAGTGGACCCGGCACTGCTTGCGGAGTCGCCCCGTCACGCTCCGGCGGAGGTCGCAAATCCGCCTCGGGCCGGTCGTTCAGCACGGGCGGCGCGACATTTGATTGAAGCCGGTGACGTGGACCGTGGCATCGATCGCTACCTGCTCGCCATCGAGCAAGCACTTCGGGTGGGGGCCCTGCGCGAAGCGATGGGCTTGATCGATCGTGCGATGCATCAACTGTCGGAACTGCCAGACACCGCTTCCCGTCGCGGGCTGCGGATTCGGGTGTTGTGTGCGCTGGGTCGCATTCGCTGGCTTGGAAACGGACCGGATGCGCGCTTCACCCTGGCCGGGGCACTCCAGGCGTTCGAGCAGGCGAAAGCCTTGCTGCAGGCTTCGGATCCTGCGGAGCTACGCGCTCAGGTCGCGTCTCAGCTTGCGGCGGTGCTGTGTGAAATTGGTGACTTGCCGTCTCTGGAAGCGGCGCTCACTGTGCTGGCGGAGACGACACGAGCCTTGCTCGCCTCAGGCGATGCGGCCGTGGCGGCGCGTCTGCTAAACGATCAAGCGGCGGTCTATGTGCGAGTGGGTGATCCCGTTCGGGCGGCGCATCTGCTCGAAGAATCACGACGCTTCTTTGCGAGTGGTCGGTTTGCAATCGACGATGAGCGAGCCGCTATCGAATTGGCTGAGACGGAGCATCTGTTGGCACGGCTGCCGCTGCATGTGGCGTCGCGACCAGGGCGAGAGCTGGATGCGGTGCAACTGGGACGATCTCATGCCCAGGAAGCGGCGACGACGTATAAGCGCCTCGGCATGCGTCGCGAGCTGGCGTATGTGCTGGAGACGCTGGGACGGCTGGAGACACGGGCGGCGCGGCACGAAGCGGCGATTGCGCATCTGTCGGCGGCGGCGCAGATCGAGCGCGAGCTACACGATGTCCTCGGGCTGGCGCGAACCACGGCGGCGATGGCGGACGTATTGGCGTCAACGGGACAGCTCGGTGGGGCGATCGCGTTACTGTCCGAATCGCTGGCGCTCAACGCAGAAAAAGGCTCACCGATCGGGCTCGCCTTTGTGCGACAGAGCGTCGAGCGGATTGCGGCGCGAGTCACATCTGCTGCCGAATCGGCGTCAAACAGCCAAGAGCGACGCGCAGTGCAGCAGTTGTTGGAGTCGATCGTTGCTGCAGAACAGCAGCTTGGTCGAGTCCGTCTACCAGCCGATTTCTAGGCTGAATCGTCGGTTTGTCGCCTGACGCCACACAAATTGCTTAGGCCGCTTCCCTATTGGCGGCGATCGCGTAAACTGGAGTTCTACTCCTGGAAGTTTAGGCTGACCCGATGAGTAACGCTCTCGACACAACGGAGCTCACGGAGCTTGCGAACAAGCTAGGGGCAGAGGAGTTTGCGAACCGCTTTCCGCATCTCTTCCTTGTCTTCTACGAGACGGTAGATACGGTTGGTGTCTCGTCGTTCGCAACCCAGGTCATTTCGAAGGATGCGGCACGCGGTCGTCCCACGAGCCAGGTGCGAGTGGTGCCGCTCATCAAGGCACCCAACAATCCGTACTCCGATCGAATCTCACTCGGCCGTGCCCGCAATTGTGATGTGGTGCTGCGAAACCCATCGGTGTCCAAGCTGCACGCGCACATTCGCAAGGAGCCGAACGGAACCTGGGTGGTGATTGACGCGAACTCGCACAACGGCACCACCATCGACGGACTGCGAGTCGCTGCGTCGCAACCGATTCCCATCAAGATCGGAGAGCCGATTACCTTCGGCGGCATGATCGTTCGGATCGCCACCGCTTCGATGGTCTATCAGGCGCTGCTCGGTCGTCCCCCCTGGGGCACTACCCGCTAGCAGCCATTTTCGCCCAACGACAGCTTTTCAGTCGGCAGATCCGGGCGCTTTCGCGCTTGGCGTGGGAGCTTACGTCTCGCCCTTGAGCGCTTCGGCTTGGTGATGGGCGCGGAGCGCATCGATGACATCTTGGATGTCGCCGTCCATGAACTTCTGCAAGTTGTGTCGAGTGAGCCCAATGCGATGATCAGTCACTCGATCCTGCGGGAAGTTGTACGTTCGGATCTTCTCCGACCGATCACCGCTCTTGACCTGGAGCCGACGGGCCTCGCGCTCGGCGGATTCCTGCTTCTCGCGCTCGATATCGAGCAGCTTGGTTCGCAGGATGCGCATCGCAGTGGCCCGGTTCTTATGCTGCGACTTCTCTTGCTGGCAGCGAACGATGATGCCGCTTGGGATATGCATGATCTGGACAGCGGAGTCGGTGGTGTTGACCGACTGACCGCCAGGACCACCCGACCGCATCACTTCGATGCGGAGGTCTTTGTCCTCGATTCGGACATCCACGTCTTCGGCTTCCGGAAGCACTGCCACCGTTGCTGCCGAGGTGTGGATGCGTCCCTGCGCTTCCGTCTCGGGGACGCGCTGCACGCGATGCACGCCGGACTCGTACTTTAGGTCGGAGTAGACCTTCCCGTTCGAGGATGCACTGATCATCGCGATCACTTCTTTGAGACCACCCGCCGCCGCCTCAGAGATGCTGAGGATTTCGAGCCGCCAGTGCTTGCGTTCGGCGTAGCGGCCGTACATGCGGAACAGATCACCCGCAAACAGGGCCGCCTCTTCGCCACCAGTGCCCGCTCGAATTTCGAGGACGATGTTCTTATCGTCGTTTTTGTCTTTCGGCAGCAGCAGCAGCTTCAGGTTGTTCTCGATCTCTTCACGTAGCGCCAGCAGCCGTTGTTCTTCCTCCCGCGCCATTGTGCGCAGGTCGGCATCCGACTCACGCAAGAGCGGTGCGTTCTGCTCGAGATCTTCGAGGACTTTCTTGTGCTGGCGATAGGCGAGCACAAGCTCTTCGATCTCAGCGCGCTCTTTGGCGAGCTTGAGGAAGGAACTTTGTTTGGCCAGAACGTCGGGATCGGCTAGCTGGACTTCGAGGTCCTGGTAGCGATTCTCGACCTCAGCCAGCTTGTCGAACATCGACATGGGCTAGGTGAATGAAGAGGGAGGGCGTGAATTTAGGCCTTCGGCTTTTTGTCAGCCTTTGGAGCCTCGGCCTTCTTTTCGGCCTTGGGGGCTTCCGGCTTCTTGTCAGCCTTTGGAGCCTCGGCCTTCTTTTCGGCCTTTGGAGCCTCAGCCTTCTTTTCGGCCTTTGGAGCCTCAGCCTTCTTCTCGACGACCTTGAGAGAGTCAGCGGTCGCGCCGGGCTTTAGCTGATAGCGCTTGTTGAAGCGGTCGATACGGCCCGCAGCGTCGAGCAGCTTCTGCTTGCCGGTATAGAAGGGGTGGCAAGCCGAGCAAATTTCGACGGAGAACGAACCACGCGTCGATGCGATCTCATGTACCGCGCCGCAAGCGCAGGTGATGGTGGCGAGTTGGTAGTTGGGGTGTAAACCGGCTTTGGCCATGGTGAAGTATTCCTTAGACAATCGGAGAGCTGAGCTTTGCGCCCTGCCAAACAAGATTGATTTACTTATCTTCTCTTTCTGTGCGGCGCAAGATCCTTTGCTACACTCCGCCACGATCGTGACCGCACAACGCCTGCCAGGCCCGCTCGAGATTGCCCGACTGGTCTATGAGCACACAGCCCAGGGCCATCGCGGTTTGTTAGAAGTCGAGACGGCAAAGGGCATGCTCCGGCTCCAGCTTTCCGTCGGATTTGTGCTGGCGCTCGATGTGGGGCCGCACGCGCCGGTGGGCTACGAATCGCAGGTGCGTTATCTGCTGCGAGCACGCGGAACCGCGCACTTTCGGCTGGGCCAGGCGCTTTCGGGTCGTTTTTTGGTGGAACCATTTCGACCAGATGCCAGCATTCGGCAGCACATAGAAGCGCAAACGCTGTCCACTGAACGGCTGCGCGAGCGCATCGGCCAGCAGTCGGTCACGGTCAGCTTTCCGCCGCATGTTTCGGCGCTGCAAGTGGACGAACGAGCGGTGCTGTCTCGGCTCGAACAGGCGCACACGCTCGATGCGCTGCTGGCGAGCGGTGAGCTGCCGATGTCGAGACTCATTCGGCTGCTGCTGTTTTTGGATGCGCTCGGGGTGCTGGTGATTGGGATGTCGAGCGGTCGGCTGGCGGCGGCCTATTCGCTGCTCGATCTGCCGAACCACGCGACCCGAGGTGAGGTCAAGAGCGCCTACCGACGCCTCGCACGCAGCCTTCATCCCGATCAGTTTCCGCAGGCCTCGATCGCGGAACAGCGAGCGCTGGCGGATCGCTTTGCGGCGATTCACTCGGCGTATCGACTTTTGTCCGGCCAGGTCGGAGAGCTCACATCCGGCAAGCGTGGCGAGTCATCGTGAGCCGTGTTCCGCCGGACCTGCCACCAGCGATCCTTGGCGCCTGTTTTGCCGCTGCCGAGCGCGCTTATCCTCGGGAGGCCTGTGGGCTGCTCAGCGGACCCAAGGGTCGCGGAGTCATCGATGAGGTGCGGGTTTGTGACAACGATCAGGACCGGCTTCATGGGCTCGACCCAGTGGAGTTTGCGCGGGATGGTCGCACCGCGTTTCGGCTGCGCTATGTCGATGTGTGCTGGCTTTTGGCGTCGCGTACAACCGACCGGCCGACGCAGATCGTCTTTCACTCGCATGTGGACGTCGGGGCGGATTTTTCGATGGAAGATCGGGACGCCGCGCTGAGTTTCGGTGAACCGGACGTTCTGCTCGATCAGTTGGTGATTGATGCCACGAGGGCTGGTGTGCGTGGAGCGGCGTTGTATCGGTTTGCCGCTGGAGAGTTCGTACGGATTGCCGAGTACGACGCGTCAGGGCAGAAAAGATCAGTGGGATGAGTCGCTGCGCGGCAGCGAGGATACTAACGAGAGTCGGCGGCGAGCGGTATCAGCGGTAATCGTAGGTGAGCGGCTCCTGGGACTGGCTGCACCGGAGCCTGGGAACCCTCGTGATAGGTGGTGAAGCCCTCGAATGCGCGACGCCAGGCGGCAAATGATCCTCCTGCGAGGTGGGCGGCGTAGGCGCGAAGTCCGGCATCGGCCCCACCCTGCGCGAGTAGGTATTCGACCCAGGCCCAGCGTGCCGACGTCGGACGAACCTCGGCACAGCCTCGTAGACCCAGCTTGAGCCGGGACAAGCGCTGCTCGACTTCGGCGATTCCGGCAAAGGGTGCCCCGTCGAGAGGGGTATTGCGTTTGGCAACAAACGGCGCGACGCCATAAGCCAATCGGATCACCTTCGAGAGTTCTTTGGCGAAACCGACCAGTTCGTCGATGTCTTCGTCTGTTTCATCGGGCAGGCCAACCATCATGTAGACCTTGAGCGTCTTCATGCCGTGCTGCTTGGCCAGCTCGGCGGAGCGCATGATGTGGCGAGCCTTGGTGCGCCGTTCGATCTTGTCGCGCATTCTCTCGCTGGCACCGTCGCTGGCAACCGTGAGCGTGCGATAACCGCCCTTGGCGAGTAGACCGACCAGTTCATCGGTGAGGCGATCTGCGCGAAGCGAGCTGATGCCGACCTGAAGTCCACGTTCGTTGACGATGTGATCCAGGATCGCGGGCAGCTTGGGATGATCCGTCACGGCGGCACCGACCAAGCCGACACGTTCGATGCCATCGGGAAGCAGTGCTCTGACGCGCTCTGGAGAGACGAGACGCATTCCGCCATTCGTCGAGCGTCGCATCACGCAATAGGTACAGCCTCGGGAGCAGCCGCGCTCTGGCTCGATGAGAAACATCGATCGGAGTTCGGTGTGCGGCGTCAAGATGGCCGAGGTTGCGGGCAGCTTGGCATCGTCAGCCGCAGCCACTTTGGGCAAGCGCTCGCCATGTTCCTGCGGCACCCATACACCCGGAATCTGGCTGAGCTTGTAAAGGAGTGCCTGACGCTCACTTTCTGACGGAATGACCGTGCCGACGCCGGCTTCGAGGAGCAGGTCGATGACCATCGGAAGGACATTCTCCGACTCGCCCATCACCACCACGTCCGCAAAGGCATGCAGCGGTGTTGGGTTCGAGAACGTGAGCGGTCCCCCGCAGATCACCAGCGGATGACTGGTCGTACGTTCGCTGCGCAGCACCGGAATTCCGGCCAGCTCGAGGCACTGAAACAGACCGATTAACTCCAGCTCGTAGGCGACTGAAAACAAGATGACCGGTGCTTCTTCGACCCGAGCCTGCGACTCATACGTGAGCAGCGGCTGGCGGGCGCGCTTCCAGCCATCGACGTCATCGGGAAGAAACGCTCGCTCGGCGGATACCGCAGGCCGGTTCGGATCGTTGAGCAGCCGATACACGACTTGATAGCCGAGCGATGACATACCGACTCGATACGGGCTCGGATAGATGAGCGGAAGGCGCAGGATGTGGCCGCGCTGCACGGGGATAAGACACCGCTCAGACTCTCGCCGGGCGGCGATCTGGGAGCGAACAGCAGAGACGAAGGAAGACTGCTTCACGTTGGAAAGTATCGCGATGGGTCGTGAGGGGTCGCCGTCGATGGAGTGAACGGCGAACGGGTCGAAGCGGCTACTTGCCCTCGACCATCTTGGCTTCTTTGCACTGCGCCGGGCCAGCGGTGTTCGGCTGCGGACAGTAGAAGACCTTGCTGGAAAAAATGAGGCCACCCATGCCGGTGGTTTTGACGTACCAAGCCTCGCCGGTCTGGCCAGTGTTGCCGCCCATCGCGGAGCCGATGTTGGCGCAGCCGGACAGTGATACAAAGAGACCGACGGTGGCGAACAGACAGAGTTTGCGCATGTTCGGTTGCTCCTTACTTGGCCGTGGTGGCAGGGATCTCTTGGACCTTGTAACAGGTCGGTTCACCCGAGGTGGAGTCGCAGTTCCAGAACGAACCGCCAAAGGGGGACGACTTGATCACGAACGCTTTGCCTTGCACCGATGGGACCGCCGCAATGTGCATGCAGCCCGTGGCCGACAAACAGAAGGCGACGAGTAGAAATAGTGAACGCATCGAAACGACCTCCGAGAGTGGGTGGGCACCGACTTCACCGTCGGAAGCCACGCAGAGACAATGGGAAACCGTAGTGTAGGAGTCGCGCTGGCGTCAAGTCCAGTTCCAAAAGGACTAGCGACGCGGACACGAATTTGTAGGAATTAGAGAATTTCTTGACTTTGAAGCTGGATCGCGGCAAGTTCCGTCGCGGATTGTCGGGTGGGAATGAGAAGCAAACGACTTCAAGCCGACGGTCTGGCGTTCGGCAAGCGCCGTCGAAGATCAAATTGACGCATTCGGGAGCCTGAGCAATTTGGGCAAATTGCCGTCGACCTCTGTAGAGGAGTGCACGACCGGAGCGTCGCAGGAGTAGCAAATGGCCAAGGGCAATGTGAAGTGGTTTAACGACTCCAAGGGATACGGCTTTATCTCGGTGGCGGATCCCAAT
>CALLYL010000391.1 GCA_937859535.1 uncultured Myxococcales bacterium | reverse complement strand
CTCAAAGAGATCCCCACAAGGACGTGGCCGTGGCACTCCACTTTGCTCAAGTACCTGCTTGACGGATACGCTCTCACTTTGCTCGATCTGCGCTATCGCACCGATGAGTCCGGGGAGACGGCGGAGCAGGCCGGAGAAGAGGGAATCGTCACGGTGCCGCTGTGGGAACGCGCCGTGTTTGTCTCTGCCACAGAGCTGATCCAGTTTCAGGTGGGCGTAGCGCGAACCGAGTATGTGTCGATTCGGATGGCGCAGTCGATCGAATGGGTGCGCATCAATTCGCTCCTCCTGAACTCGTCGCCTCTGCCCCAGCATGTTGCGCTGCACCGAGCGCTCCGCAAGGCCAGCCCAGAGCAGTATGACCAGCAGCGCTGGCCCACAACCGTGGACAGGCTTGGGATTGAGCAGCGCCTACTCGAAGCATTGCCCTGGCTGGCAGACAAGGGACTCGCGGCGCTGGCCATGACGCATGCGCCTGAGACGTGGCGGCAGCAAGTCTGGGACACCTGGGGCGCGAAGATCCTCGAACGACTCCCGAACAGCCAGAGAGTGCCGCTCGCTATGGGGCCTCTGATTGGATACGCCGGGACAGCGGGACAGCAGCCTCTGCCGTGGACTGAGCAAGGACATCGGCAGTTTGTCGAGCGCGCCAAGGGCACCCCGAACAAATGGACGGAACTCAACGCCCTGTCGGAGTCGTGGTTTGAGCGTCCTTTTCCAAAGGGAGTCCTTGGGAAGGCAGAGGAGTCGATGACTGTCAACGCGGCCACGCCAAAGGGAATGGTCACCACGGCTGCCACTTGGCTCTCTCGTGGCCTAGCTGTGGCGGTAATGACGCCTGCGATGCTGCCGGACGGCTGGACTCAGGGCTACTCCGTAACCCACGTAGCGTCGGGTCTAAGCGTAGGTTCCGCCATCGCGTCGGGCGAACGGGCGCAACGATTCGCGGAGTGGCTGCTGACCTTGGGAATCGACTTCACTCAGCCGAAGGTGGTGACCCGAGAATTGACGCTCCCGGTACTCGAAAAGTTGGTTGAGTGGCTGGCTTCCCAGCCGTTTCTGGTGTCAGTCGAAGAGATCCAAGCGAAGTTTCAGGAATTGCGATGACCAAGAAGTGAACGGGACAGCCAGCGTGGTTCACGCTGACGGACGTAGACAGAAAAGGGGGACGACAGATGGGAAAAGGAAGTCGAAATGCCGCATTGCTCGCGGAGTCAAGAGATCGCCTCAAGGCTCAAGAGGAGCTGGCGATGGCCTCGATAGCCGGAAATATGGCGGTCGATATGCAGGGCGAGCGAAGCAGCAAGCCGAGCAAGAAGGAAAAGGACAAGAAGGACAAGCTGGCTGCGGAGCCGAGCAAGCTCAAGATCGGACTGTCTGATTTGGGAGGTATGGCCGCTGCACAAGGGCTCAACGAAGGATGGAGCTACCTGATGCGGGTCGCGGGGCGGGCCAGCGTGGACGGCTTCGTCGCTGAAAACAACGACTACCTGCAAGCCAGCTTCCCCGCGATTGGTGGACTCCTGTGGTATCTGATTGAGCTGTACGGAGTCGGCAAGGCTCCTCCGGGCTCCTTCAAGATGGGGCGGATGGAAGCGGCGAAGGTGCTCGGGAATCTGGGCATGTCGAAGTTCTTTCAAGCCATTCGCTCGCGGGGCGCTGCGACGAAGCGGGAGCTGGAGCTGGCCCAAGCCGATGCGCAGAAGGCCATTGCCGACAACAAGGTGATGGCGGAGAACCTTGAAAAGCTCAAGGTCGCACTCAAGGAGTCGGCGGAGCGAGAGGCTCAGCTCAAGCGAGGTGGCAACGGCAACGGCGGCACCCGATGAACCCGAGGCAGCGTCTGATCGCGCTGGCGCAGCGTCTCATCCTGGCGATGCGTCGGAGCGGGGTCCAGATCCCCGAGGCGGGTCCAGAGGCACTGTGGACGCTCGCCATCGCCGTTGCGGGCTGGTGGCTGACTGGCCGTGACCCAGAGATCGAAGCCGAGCTGCGCCCGTTTGCGGCGCTGCCCATGCTGTTCTCGATCTTCAACGGGGTCAAGGCGCTGCCTGGGTTTGCGGCTGCGGCTTCGCGAGCGGAGGATGAGGCCGGACTACAGAGTGGCGGACAGCGCTTTGCAGCGGTGGTTTCGGAGCTGGGAATCGCGAAGCTAAAGGCCGCCCTGCAAAACGGAATCTTTCTCCGGCTGCAAGATCAAATCGTGGCCTCCTATCCGTTTCCTAGCAGTCTGTTTGCCACGCAAGCACCACCAGTGCGTGTCGTGCGGGGGAATCCACCCCTAGCCGAAGGGAAGCGACTCACAGAGGCGGAGGGAGCCCCGATTTCGACCGCACCCGCGCAGCCTTCCGTGAGCGAAGAAACGGTTGCCTTCCTGTCGGAGCGCTACTCCGAATTTCTGGTGAAGAGAATCCTCAAGGCTTGACCATGGAAGACACCTTCTATCGGGGACCAGACTCGGAAAGGCAGCTCATCGCTGTGGCCTATCGCGCTGCGGAGTCCCTTCTGCGCAGCGTGAACTACCTCACGCCCGCGATCACAGCGGAGCTGTTAGGACTCCTCAACCTGCACACGTTGTGGGGTCTGTGTCTGGTACTCGCTGGTTGGTTCCTCGCCACGGTCATATCGGGACCGATTGGGATTGCCATCAATGTCGCGCTGCTGGTCTACGGGCTGTGGGATCTGTGGGACCGAGTCCGTGAACTCTATGCGCTGCTGAAGGACTGGTTCTGGGGCTTCTACAACGCCACGAACGACAAGGAGCTGGACGAAGCCGGTCAGCACTTCGCGACGGCCATCAGCAAAGGTGGGATCACGATTCTGGAACTGGTGCTGACCCATCGAGCGTTTCGTTTTGCGTCCGGCAAGATGGTCGAGCGCTTCCCTCCACCCGAGAAACTCAAGAAACGAGTCAATGCGGAGCGGGAACGGGCATCGAAATCGGAGGAGCAGCGCAGCAAGACAGAGAGCGAGCAGCGAAAGACAGAGAGTGAGCAAAAGGAAGCAGAACGGAAACGGACGGAAGAGACGCCCAAAGAGCGCAGAGTTGCCCAGCGTTTGGCGGAGCTTCGGGGGACCGTGCAGGGGTATGGCGGAGTGGAGCTGGCCAAGGACGTGGGTGCCAAACTGCCCACTCTGCCCAGCACCGAAACCTATCTGCTCATCGGACTGGCCGCGCTCGGGGGTGTCACTCTTGTGGCGCTGCTTGCAGCGGCTGCGAGTGAAGACAACAAGGGGCGGAACCGATGAGTCGGCGCAAATCGGATGCGGCGCTGACCGCGCTGGCCATCGGTGGCACCCTCTTGACGCTGGTTGGCTTTGTGGCGGCGCTTGCGCTCTCGAAGCGAGCGACCACCGAGCCGTCGTTCGGACCCCTGCTACAGCCAAACCCAGCGGCACTCCCTGGCACGGATTTCTCAGAGGACGATCTCGATGCGGCCGCTCGGATGCTGGCGAGTGAGAATGGGAACGGTAGCCGAGCCCTCTGGGCCGAGCTGATTGGCTCGCAGCTCCATGCTCGCAAGCCCGGCGAGACACTGTTCGATCGGATTACAGCGGGCTCAGGCTACGGTCCACAGGGCGAGAAGTCATGGCCCGGAAAGGTGCGGCCGGTCGCCACCGAGCAGCCCGCATTGCCAGTGCATCGAAAGTTTGCAGCCGAGGTGCTCGCCGGTCTGCATCCGGCTCAGTTTCCAAAAGTTATCGCGTTCTTTGAACCGGCCCAGCAAGACAAGGTGCTGCGGATTGCAGACCGAGCAC
>CALLYL010000390.1 GCA_937859535.1 uncultured Myxococcales bacterium | reverse complement strand
TTTATGAAGGACAGGTCCGTCAGGTCGAGCTAGGGGTTCTGTTCGACACCGATGACGGGCCGGCCGAGGCGCTGTTGTCTGCACTGCGAGCGGTCTATCCTGCCGTGGCTGCGAATGAGCCATGGTCAGGCAAAGATGGGCTGATCTACTCCGCCGAACGACATGCGCATCGTCATGGTCGCATCGCGCTGGAACTAGAAGTCCGTCAAGATCTGGCCACCGATGCTACCTGGCGACAACAGCTAGTTGCCGTGCTGGTCGATTTCTACCGAAAAGGCAAATAAGAGGCATATGAAAAGACTCATATGTAATGGGTCTTCTCGTATTGCTCTGTTTACGGAAACAGCGACTCTACAGCGGCGCAGCGTTTGTCAAGAATGAGCCGGACCTCCACGCCATGAGCTGGAAAGCTGCTGACCCGGAACAGCCCGGATGGCTCGGAAGGTTTGCCAGGTGCGCATAGGACACCATCGCCATCGGTGTCGATCCAGCCATAGATGATCAGTCCTTGGCCTTTTTGCTGGGGATACAGAATGGTTTCATCAAAGGAAAGCGGAGTCTGTGCAGCGCTCACGGTTCGCCGATCAAACTCACCGAGTGGATGGGCGAGTGCGCCACTCCCAAAGCTCTGTTCGTGATGAAATTCCAGATGAAGGGTTCCTGTTTCGCTCGCAGAAACGCTTCCGTGCACTCGAACTTCATAGAGCAGAATGTCATCGTTTACGCAGCCCTGCTGGGCGAGTAGGAACAAGGCAGGACTGGTAAGGAGTGCGCGCTTCATCGTCCGCCTCCGAAGTGAAGTCCAAGGTGAGCGCCTGGAATTGCGACACTGCTCGGGGCATCGACCCAGCCGTAGTCTGCGGCCATGTCAATTCCCAGTTGCTGGGAAATACGGATACCGATTCCCAAGGTTCCCCATGGCGTCCACTCATGACGGACCGACCAACTCGTATCGGTGCCCGATTCTCTTTCAATCCGGGTGCGGCTGGGAAGGAGTGCGTGGCGCGTTCCCAATACCAAGTACGGAACGACGCGACGGGTCGGAATCGCCATGCGGAGTCGGAGTTCACCGCTTGGTCCTCGTCGAGAAATCTCTCCTTCTTGCAGCAGCCAACCTAGAAGAACTTCACCTGACAGTCTGAAGTACGGACGATTCACCCAGGCCAAGGACAGTCCCAAGGACGTGGTGAACCGACGACCGAGCGCAGTTTCCAGCTCAAATAGTGGTGCCAGACGAGCTCCCACGCCGACGAGAGCACGCAGAGTAAACCATGGGTAGCCACCTTGTACAGAGACGCCCCAGGCACCTTTGGCGGGCCCTCCGGCGAGCTGATCGAGCACCACGGGATCGGTCGGCAGCAGGGACGGATCCAGCGCAGGCACCATTGGCTGAAGCACGGTGCCGTTGGCAGCGGACTGGGCCCCATCGACCTGTGGCGACAAGAGGGCCGCGAGAGCAAAGGCAGAAATGACTTGCATGGCTAGACGTTCACTTGGCCGGCGCGACGTTGAACACCCGCGCAAAGTTGCCAGAAAAGACGGCTTGGGCTTCGTTGTCGGTATATCCGGCGGCTCGCATCGCCGTCACCGTGCGCGTTAAGTAGTCCTTTACAAAACCAGGACTTTGGGGCCCATCGCTGCCGTAGATGATTCGATCGACCAGTCCGGCTTCGCGTAGCCGCTGCATCGCAATCTTCAGGTTTTCCCCCGTGGGGTCCGAGCCTTTGGAGCCCAGCGCGCTCGGTTCCAGATAGACGTTGAGATAGATCTTCGCGAGTCGAATACAGGCCTCGAGTGCGCCGTTCTGCTGCTCGGTAAAGTTGTAACCCAGGTGTCCGAGGATAAAGACCGCGCCCGGATAAGCCTTGACCGCTGATTCCAGATACGAGGGATCGGTGTACGGCGCTTCGCTAGCCGTTCCGGGAAATGGGCTCGATCCGGTGTGCAGATAGAGCGGCTTTTTGAGGTCAGACGCGACCTGATAGATGCCAAAAAAGCTCGGGTCATCCATCCGAAAATGCTGATGCGCATGCGCCAGCTTGATTCCGATCATCGACGGATTCGACAGCGCCGCCCGGAGCCGATTCAGTTCGCTGTCCTTGTCGGCGCGGAAGTTGTCCACGCGCAGGCTGGCGAGTCCAAAGAGCCGGTCAGGTGCTTTGGCCGTATCGGATAGCACGCGTTCATTGGTGGTAATTCCGACGGTGCGAGGAGAATACACCGCAAACAACACCGACTGCGACACCCCGGCTTTGTCCATCTCTGACAGGATGCCCTCGGCGGACAGAATGCCCTCGGCGGTGGTCTTCGGATTCAGATTCAGTGGAAACGGAAACCGCCCACCGATGAACTTGCGGGTGTCGTCGGGAATTCCATCCCAGTCGCCAGGGTGCAAGTGCATATCAACCACGAGTAGACGCTTGCCGTCATAGTCGATCCCGCGTGGGCTGTCACAACCGCTGAGTCCCAACACGCCAGCGATAGCAATCCCGACCAGATGGAGTTTCCAAAGCATCCTTAGACATCCTGCCTGTGCCGACGTCGCCGCAGGAGCAACAGTCCGGCCAAGATCGAACATGCCGCAGCAGGTGCCGCGCTCGTTTCCGTTGGACTGAGTCCACCAACTGAACAGCCTCGGCCACCGCCCGCGATCTGTTCGAACAGCGGATTGTCGTTTTTCACATGCAGCGTCGCCTGATTGTTCTTGTCATCGGGATCGGTGCTCAGGGTCTTGGCGCGGGCGGTGACCTCGAACTCGCCCAGTACCGGGGGCGGAACCAAGTTCACCATGAGGTGGGTATCCCCGACCGGCAGCGTCGCAACGACGCACTCGACGAGGGCGGCCCCGGATGTACATGAAAAACCGGGCAGCTCGGCCATCGACAGCTTCGTGCGAGGCGGCGTCTCGATGGTGAGCGTCACATCAAACGCCGGGCTCAACCCCTTGTTTTTCAAGAGCAGAGGCAGGCTGCTCGGCGTCATTTCTGTGACGGTTGAGCCTGGGATCTCCCACTCGACGGAAAGATCCGACTCGGCGCGACACTGACCGAGCTGGCAGCTTCCCAGCTCACAAACGGCACCGTTTTCACGGCTGGCATCACTTGCGCACAGAGCACTCATGCCGTCGCACTGCTCTTCCGCATCGCAGCTATGCGTGGCCGCCCGGCAGACGCTGCCGCGTGGCTTGAGGACATCGATAGGACACGCCATCGAGTTGCCGCTGCACGTCTCTGCCTGGTCACAGCTTCCCTGTGAAGCGCGACAGACGGTACCACCCCGAGCCGGTCCGCAGACACCATTGCCCATCGCTCCAGCCGCGATGCTGCAAGCTTGACAATCCACCGCTCCACCCCCACAGGCGCTGTTGCAGCAGACTCCATCTGTGCAAAAGCCGCTGCCACACTCGGTTGCGTTGAGGCAGGGCTCGCCGTTTCCTTTGCGTCCAATGAAGGCATAGGCGGCACCACCGGGCGGGCGGCCTGGGGCACCGACTAAAAAAGTATCTCCATCGACGGAAACGCCATTACCAAAAAAGCCGCTCGGCGAAGGGTCGGACGCGCTGAGTTTGTTGGACTGAGTCCACATCGAGCCGCTGCGCACAAATGAATAACCAGCACCGGCATCGGCAATCATCGGAAGGTCGGCATAGGCCGCACCAACCAAGACTTGCTCGCCGCTGAGCGATACGTCATAGCCGAACCAGTCGTTGCTTTGGGCGTCGCTGGCTCCGAGCTTGGCTTGCTGATTCCAGCCTGTCGCTGACTTGGTGAAGACATACGCGCTACCGCTGTTTGGTTTGCCGGTGGTATCACCATACAGAGCGCTGATGACCGCAGTGCTACCGTCGATGGCCACCTGTCGCCCGAACCAGTCGTTGCTCTGACCATCCGTGGGGGTCAGCTTCGCTTGCTGGTTCCAGCCCATCCCTCCTCGCTGGAATACGTAGGCGGCACCGGCATCGGTCTTGCCTGCGATGTCGGCAAAGTCAGCGCCCACAATTGCGGTATCACCAGAGACGGCAACTCCGACGCCAAACGAGTCATTGACACCGCCGTCAGAGGCCGTCAGCTTGGCCTGCTGAAACCACATCGGTCCACGTCGAGAAAAGACATAGGCAGCGCCCGCATCCTTGCGCATCCCGATGTCCGCTCCTCGTGCGCCGATCACCGCGAGGTCACCATCGAGCGCCACCGCAAAGCCAAGCTGGTCATCCGACGCGCCATCGAAGGCAGTTAGCTTTGCGATTTGCGACCACGCAGTGCCGCTGCGCTGGAAAATGTAGGCCGCGCCGGCGTTGCTTCGCCCCATCAGGTCCGCGCCAGGGGCTCCGATGACCAAGGTATCGCCGCGAAGCGCCACCCTGGTCCCGAAGTTATCGCCCCCTCGTCCATCACTGGGCAGCAGCTTGGCCTGTTGCGTCCAGGTCGTGCCGTTGCGCACGAAGACATAGACAGCTCCGCCATCGGTGCGACCCATTGGGGCGGCGTACGGAGCCGCAACTACCGCTGTGTCGCCATCGATCGTTACCGAGGCACCTTCGTAATCACCCGTCGCAGCGTCGCTGCCAACCAGCCGCTGCGGGGCGGCCAAAGTCACGAGGGATGAGACCTCGTCGAACAGCGTGCCACTGGCCACCACTGGTGCGGAGACGAAACCGGGCTGCGTGACATCAGCCATAGAGCGAAGTGGCCCGACTGCAGCGACCGTGTCGGCGAAGCCGATTGAGGGCCAAGTCGCGACCGAAACCGCCAGCGAAACGGCAACAAGTACGGCTCCACCGTCGGAACCACCGCGTAGCGCTGTATGAACATACTTGTAGGGCTTCATGGGCAACCTGTACCACCAAGCTGCGTCAAACAGACCGACAAAAATTGCCGACCGTGGACAGCCAGATAGAGTCGACGCCAAAGTCGTCGCCGAAGTCGTCGCTCTTTGTCGGAGAGCGGCGAGCACGACTCCTCGGTGTTTTCCATGGACTGTTCAACTTGCTTTTACCCAAATGATGATGAGGCCCGTTTTTGTGTCCGCTGCGCAGCGGCACTCGGTGTGGCGGTATCGCGGCTACCAACCGAGCCACCCGAAGCGCCGAGTCCAGCGGTGGCAGAGCTGATTGCTGGCAGCGGCGATTTGGGAGCCCCGCAGGCGCTCGCGCAAGCACTGCAAGGGACGACGACTCCATCGCGAGGCAGAGGATTGGGTGGTGCGTTCGGTGGGGCGTCGCACGAGCCGCCACTCCTCGGAGGTCGCTATCGCTTGCTGACCTGTCTTGGTTCGGGCGGCTTTGGCGCGGTCTACGAAGCCGAGGAGGTCGCTCTCGGACTACGAGTCGCGATCAAGCTGCTAAACCGCACCGCGCTGCAAGACCCACGAATGCGTCAGCGGTTCCTCCAAGAGGCGCGGATGATCGCCGAACTCCGCAGCCCGCATGTCGTCGTCCTCCATGACTACTCTGTCACCGAGCACGGTGTGCCGTATCTGGTGATGGAGCTGCTCGCGGGAAAACCACTGAGCCACGATATGCTTATCGGTGTTCTTTCTGCACGGCGATCGGTTCACATCATGGCCCAGGTCTGTGGCGCACTCGGTGATGCGCACGCCTGTGGGATCGTTCATCGCGACATCAAACCGGACAACATCTTGCTGCTTGCGCATGCGCCGTTTGTACCGGGGCTGCCCTCGCCAAGTGCTGGAGGAGATCGTGACTTTGTGAAAGTGGTCGACTTTGGTGTGGCTCGGTGGTGTGGCAGCTCGACGAGAGCTTCGGACATCTTGGGGACACCGGCCTATATTTCTCCGGAGACGCTGGCCGACGAACCCGTCGATGGCCGCAGCGATCTGTACGCGGTAGGCATGCTGCTGTGGCAGATGATCGTCGGAGAGCTGCCATTTCCAAGCAAAAACCAGGCGCTGATGATGAAGTCGCACCTGGATGCGCCGCGTTATCGTCCGCGTGAGATCAACTCGCGCTACCGACTGCCCGACGAACTAGAGGATCTCATGGTGGCGCTGATTGCCCGGGCACCCAGCGATCGTCCGAGCAGCGCCTATGCGGTCCGTGCGCAACTGTATGATCTTCTGGCTCGACCCGGACTGCTGCCCGACAAGCAGTTGCGAGGGGCCGCACGTCCCGACTTTGGTCCGCACTGGGATGGACCCGCTCGGACTACATCTCCGCATCAGCGCGAAGTGGACCAAAACGCGATCACGGTGAAGATGCCGACGCGGAGAGACGCCTCTTGACCCAATCGAATAACTCTGCTGAGTTAGTAAGCTATGGTCAGGCTTTCTTTTGTGTCCTTGCCCCTCCTAGGGCTCCTCCTATTGCCTCTGCATACCGCTCAAGCTGCCGATCAGTGGTGGCGAGATCCTGAGCGCGGCTGCGGAAAAATCGAAGACTACAAGCGCACCTTCCGCATCGCCGATTTGCCCGGCTGCGATGGTGAGCTGCTGCGATCTGCCCCCGAAGGCGAGGTCGCGATGCATGACGCCAAAAAGCTGCTGCGCGAGGCCGAAAAGGTTCTCGATGGTGGCCAGTCCGATGGTGTCGAGTCGAAGCTGAACCAGGCGATCGAGCTGATGAACAAGGCACCGCGGGAC
>CALLYL010000389.1 GCA_937859535.1 uncultured Myxococcales bacterium | reverse complement strand
TCGGACGGTGACACCGGTCACTGCGCCAGTCGTCGTCACAGCCACCGTGGACAAGCCGAGCCCCGTAGAGACTCCACCGCGTTCCGTCGTTCGGAAACCTGTCGATTCAGGGACGGTCGTTGCAACCACTTCGAAGCCGACGACGGCCGCACCAGGAGCCATGGACAAAGTGGTGCCTAGGAAAGCGGAACCAAAAATCACGAAGGCTCCAGCGCTGGATTTGTCGCCGGTGGCTCTGCTTACTCCCCAAATATTGAGACAGCATATGACCACCGCAGAACCGAAGTGGCAGAGCTGTCCCAAAGACGGCAGCGGCAAGAACCTGAGCATTGGAATCGTGGTGGCCCCATCGGGATCGGTGGTGAAGGCCGATGTGATGGGGCCGTCGGGCAGTACCGATACGGCGCGCTGTGTCACCGAGCGAATTCGTAACATGCGCTTTCCTGCTTATGCTGAGGGCGGTCCAAAGACGTTTTTTTGGAGCTATCAGGTTCCTTAGGCGCTGAACCGACGGACAACGCCATGTTTTTTGGCGCTCCATCGGCCGTGATACGATGGAAAGGATGAGCTGGTAGATCGCCTCACCACCGTCGATGCGATGGGGTGTTAGGGTCGCGAACCAAGCCAAGAAACCGTAGTGTCTGTCGTGAATCCGCAGCCGAACCCGGCCAAGTATTGCGCCTCGTGCCGAGGGATTTTTCCCGTCGAAGCCACGGTGTGTGATCGCGACGGCACTCGTCTGGAACAGGTCGAGCAGGTTCTCGCAGGTCGCTATGTGCTAAAGAGCATCCTTGGCTCGGGCAACATGGGCACCGTCTATCGTGCAACGCAGCTACCGATGGGCCGGGACGTCGCGGTCAAGCTGATGCATAGCGATCTGGTCCGCAATCCGGATCTGGTCGCTCGCTTCGAGCGAGAAGCCCAGGCCGCAGCGACCGTTGACCATCCCAACGCGATCACTGTTTTCGACAGCGGACGTAGCGCCGACGGCCAAGTCTACATTGTGATGGAGCTCCTCGAAGGAGAGAGCCTGTCGGCGATCATCGAGCGCGAGACAAACATTCCGCCGGATCGCGCTTTGGAGCTGTGGACCCCCGTCGTCAAAGCCATGGTCGTGGCGCACCGAAAAGGGGTCATCCACCGAGACCTCAAGCCTGACAACATCTTCGTGGCTCGACGGCTCAGCGACGATGGATCTGTGGAAGAGGTGGTCAAGGTTCTCGACTTTGGAATTGCCAAGCTGCTGCAAGGCGGACGGCGAGCGAGTCAGACGGTAGTCGGGGCTCGCATCGGCACGGCAATGTACATGTCGCCCGAACAACTTGAGGGTCGCGAGGCCAGTCCGCGCTCGGATGTGTATGCGTTGGGATTGGTGTTGATCGAAATCTTGACCGGACGGTTGCCATGGGGAAAAACGGGCACCGAAACCGACCAGGCAGTGACCATGCTGCGCCTCATCAACCCGCCGAAGCGACTGCGCGAGATGTGTGGCGGGCGGGTGTTTTCGACCGAACTCCAGAAGTTGCTCGATGACCTGCTGGCGTTTGAACCCGCGCAGCGTCCGGCTGATGCTGGCGAGCTGATTCGGCGCTTGGCGCAGGTTCCCGAAGCTGCTTCGTTGGCTCAGCGTTCCTCTCGGCGCACGGAGGGCAGCCAGATGTTCGAGGCGGCCTTTCTGAGTGCGCACATGAAACCCGAGTTGGTGGCTGACACGCCGCTCACCGGGACGGAGTTGCCCGAAACAGCGCCGCGCAAGGCGCGGGACGGCACTGATACCCCAATGCCTTATCTGACGCCTGTGCTGACGGTGGTCACGACAGGGCGAGCGGTAGAAATGGTGGCTCCCGAGACGCCGCCCGAGGGTCGCGAGCTGCCCTCGGTGCCAACCGTGGTAACCCTGAGCCGTTCAGACATCCCGCGCTTTCCGCGCCCAATGGTGGCCAAGCCGCAGCCGTTTGATGGCGAGACGCCAGCCATGGGTAGCGATCTGCCTTCCGTTCCAACGGTGGTGACGGGGTCGATGAACCGTGGCTCGTTGGCGGCAACTCTCCAAACCGGCATGGGGTTCACCGGCAACAAGCAGGAGCCAACGACCCAACCCATGCGTATGGCTCGCCCCTCCGAAACGGCAAAACGCAGCACACTCCATCGGTTTGGTGGCTCCGGTGCGGTTTTTCGTGCGGAGATATGGCGCAGTCCTACGGCGCGGGCGTCGATGGTGGCTTCTTTGATAGTTGCTGTGATGTTGCTCGGTGGTGGTCTGCTGCGTTCTCGTCGAGATACCCGCGCCAATCCGAAGGATCAGCGCGCCGATCTGGGGATGGGCGAGCGTCGCTCTACCGTTGTCACCATGAGTCAGCCGGTGAAGCAGCCCGTGGTGATACCCACCGAGTTTCCGCTGTCGGTAGAGTTTTCGCGCAAGCGCCATCCCCGGGCTCAGGTGCAGTGCGGGGCGAGGCCTTGCGTCGAAAACTGTCAGCTTGCCCCCGGTGAAGTGTGCACGGCCCGAGCCGTTGGTTTTAAGCCCCGTCAGTACAGCTATGCAGAGCTGAAGCCGCTTGCGCAGGCTGGTCGCGTCGACGTTGAAATACGACTCAGCCGTTGACGCTTGTCCGCTTCTTGTCGCTGCGGATACGCTCCGCTCCTGACCCGTATCAAGGAGCCAGCCCGTGTCGCGATCGGAAGCCCCCAAAGTGCCCGAACGATCGCTCGATGTCATCGAGCATTCGCGTCTCGGTGAAGATACTAGTAATTCGACGCTACAGTGGCAGCCACCACCGGAGCAGTTGGCGTTGCGTCCTGGCTACACCGTTGGCAAGCGGCTCGGTGCCGGTGGCTGTGCCGAGGTCTTTGAATCGGAGCTGCGTCGGCCACCGCTGCCGCCACAGCGAGTTGCACTCAAGCGACTGCTACCCGGTCTGCGCGGTGATCCGCTTCAGCAGCGAAAACTGCGACGAGAAGCGCAGATTGGAGCGGCGCTACAGCATGACAACATCGTGCGTACGTTGGAGCTTATCGATCTCGGCGAAGAGGTGGCCTTGGCGATGGAGCTGGTCGATGGCTTGCCCGGACAACGGCTGCTGGCGCTGCTGACTGAGCACGGGTTTCGACTGCGCCCGCCGCTCGTTGGA
Source organism: uncultured Myxococcales bacterium (assembly GCA_937859535.1). GTDB lineage: Bacteria > Myxococcota_A > Polyangia > Palsa-1104 > JAEUJZ01 > JAEUKA01. The sequence continues at coordinate 10,034 of CALLYL010000389.1, read as the reverse complement.
CACATCCTGTATGGACTGTTTTCGGCGCTGCACTACTTACAGAGTCTCAATCTTGGGCTACGGCCGCTGGTTCACGCCGATTTGAGCCTCGAAAATGTAATGTTGGCGAGGGATGGTCGGGTGCGCCTGATCGACTTTGGCTTGTCGGCGGAAGATGGCGCGGCAGCAGAATCGAGCAGCAACGATGACGATGTGCTGACCGCCCTGCACGAGGTCGGAGGCAAGCCATCGTATGCGCCCCCCGAAGGCATGTCGCGGATTCCAACAGTAGTCGGTGATCTGTACGCGGCTGGCGTCTGCGCTTGGGAGCTGCTATCGGGACGGCGCTTTCCACTACTCCCCAAAGGGACGGGGAAGCGAGAGCTGGGTAGTGTGGTGGCATTTGCCGCAAGTGGTCAACCAGCGCTGGTGTGGTTGCTGCTACGCGACTGTCTGGCGCTGGAACCAGCCGAGCGCCTTCGCAGTGCTGAGCAAGGCTTAGCGCTCTGTTCTCGGCTGCGTGGTGGTCATCCAACCGACGCGGCGCTAGCCAAGCTCGTGCGGTCTTTGCAAACTGCCGGACCCGATTGGCTACCACCTGAGACGCTGCTGCCGCATCTGCATCGGTTCGACGCCACCCTCGACTTGGCCGATCGACTGCGTCAATCATTTGCAGCCCAGCAGGTCGAGGTGGTGACGGTTCAGTCCAGCGAACCATCCCAAGTGGCTGACCCATCCTCGCTTGACGCAGGCGGGCTGCACTTTGTCGCACAGGCTCGTGTGGGTCAGGGACGGAATCGCCCCGCAGATTCTGTCCTCACAGCGGCGGTTCGTTGTGGTTCTGCGGTGAGTGATGAGGGATTGATCTGTGTACGCACTCGCATCGCCGGCGTGGGCGAGCACGTTGTGATCCTCGACCCCGGACCCGGATGCGGCTATTCGGGAATGGCGATCGCGCTACTTTGCAGCATCCTGCGCTGAGCGAGTAGAACCTGATGGGATGAAGGTAGACAGAGCCGTCCGGCTACTTCGGTTTCACTGCGGAAATAATGCCGGACAGGCCGGATGCGACATCGGTTCCGAACTTGACCAGCTCGGAGGTCTGCTTGCCCTTGTCACCGATCTTTTTGGTGATATCGAGTGCGTTGGTGGTGACCTCAAGAACCGACGACGCGCTGGCGAACACACTACCTGCGACGTTCTCTGGATCGATGCCCCAGGCCAGATCGAGCAGTGGAAGGAATGCTTTGGCCCACTTGTTCCACTCCGGTACCTTGCCGTTGATGCCATCAATCATCGCCTGGAATGCCTTGGCCTTTTCATCGCCGACCTTCCAGTTGGTGAACTTATCGGCAATCTTATCGAGAAGTTCGCTGACCTGCTTTTCGGCGGTGAGCGTGCCTTTGCGAAGTTCGTCGAACGCCTTCTTCAGCTCAGGAGACTGACGCTCCATCTCTTTGATCTCGGGAGTCTCCAGCGCAGCGCGGGCTTTGACCGCCTCCTTGAGAGCGTCATCGATGGTTTTCGACAACTCCGCAGCCTTGACGAGCAGACCCTTGACCCGGCCGGTGTAGTGCTTGAGATCCTTTTCCAGCGCTCCCACGTCTTTGATCGATTTTCCGAACTTACCAGCGATGTTCTGAACCGTTGTGCCGCCGGGGAGTCGTCCCAGTAGCGACTTTCCGACGTCTGTGAATCCCGACAGAGTCTTCTTGGTCGAAAAGTTGAGCAGAGTCACCGTGAGTGACTTCTCCAACTCTTCCGCCAGCCCATCGAGATCGCGGAACATGACGTACAGATCATTTGCGAGATCGAGTGCTCCTTTGATGGTACCAACCAGGCCTAGTACGCTCGCTACACCGGTGATTCCGCCGGCTGCCGCAGCGATGATTCCGAGCGTCACCGTGACCGAGCTTTTGGCAACGCTCACTCGACAATCGAAGACGTACTGTTTGTATTCGATGTTGGTGATGACGTACTGACACCACGCATCGTCGGTTGCCTGAATGCAGGCCTCTGTGAACGACTTCTCGAAGTGTTCGAGCGCTTCCTCAACCGCCTTGGCGGCCTTTGGCTTCTTGCCGTCTTTGGCTGTTTCCTTCTTCGCGTCCTCATCGATCAGCAGCAGCTTTTGCTTCAGCTTTTCGCCATGAATCTTCATCACTTCGGTGACGGGATCTCGCGCCATCTGCGCCACCAGGGGCGTATCTTTGGCAACGTCCACCACAGAGCCGAACGCCTTCACCACGACCGGAATCTTTTCGGCCAGCGTGACTCCGCCCGGCATCACCCACTGCTTCCCTTTGCCATCCGAAGTGGGCGTCCACAGACCAGGAATTGGCTCCGAGTCGAGGACTCCTTCGCTCTTCTTGATGGTAAGAACTTTGGCCAGATTCCACTTGCAAAGCTCCCACTCCGCTTCGTTCATCTTGCGCTTCTGGAGAACCTGTCCACCGAACTTAATCACCGTCGGTGAAGCCATGGCAAGCAGGTTCCAAATCATCACCGAAAAGTTGGGATCCTTCAGCAAGGTAGCCAGATACTTCTTGCCTGGATCGCTGTCAGCGTTCTGAACGGTGAACTCGTAGATTGCGTCCTTGCCCTTTTTGGTGGCCTTGAAGGTTCCCTTCAGAACCTCGGTGGCCACGGCTGGCTTGGCCAGCTCGACATATTCCGGGCGTATTACTTCGCTGGGCTTGCTGCTAATGAGCAGGGTTGGCTTGCCATCGGCTTTGCTTGAGTTCGTACACCAGAAGTTACCCTCGCCATAGTATTCAGCCAGTTTGTGGTCCTGGTGATGCCGTAACGCATTGATATCTTTCGGTTTCTCCGAGAAATAGGACGTAATTCTCCACCAACTCATCGAATCCCCCTTTTGGCGCAATGAGAGTACCCAAGCCAGAGCGCATCGCAGGCGCAACTTGAGGACTGCTTGGGTAGACGACGGACGAGAGTGGGATTATGTCCAGCTATCGCGTGCGCGGCAAGCGCGGTTTCATTTCTGTGTGGTATCGGCTAGATAGTGATTTAAGGCAGCAGTCCGGCACAGCAGCGAAATCCCGTCGAATAATCGTGATATGTCTTTGCATGTGCAGTAGTGCGATATAAACAACCGTTACCATTGATGTTTGCATCAACGAAAAAACCACCCTTAAAGATCCCATTTCCTGAAGCGGTGGTCGCGTCGATCCACTCATGCAGATTTCCGTGAAGATCGAAGACTCCGTGCTCACTTCGGCACTTGGAAAAGCTTCCACCTTGAGCCAGCGTGTTCGGCTGGTTGACACAGCACGGACTATTCATGTTGGCGTAGGTAAAGACGCCGCTGCCGCTGCCAAAGCAGTCGTTCACCGGGTTGGTGGGGCGGCCTTCATTGCAGGCACCCTTTACGTAGGTATTTCCGTACGGATAGGTGTGATGAGCGCTTCCCTGACACGCGGCGAGCCACTCTGATTCGCTACAGAGTCGTTTCCCTGAACGTTTGCATGCGTCACTGGCTTGGGCCCCACTGATATACGCCTGTGGCTTCTGTCCTGGTCGTACCACGGCGCGCACGGTCTGACCGTCGACAGGGCGGTCGAACGGCCATGGCTCCTCTCCGCCAGTCGGAATAATACGCATCGTTGATGACTCATATTGGTCGATGCAAAAGCTGGCTGTGGCACCAGGGATCTGCACCATGAATTCTGGACAGCGAACACGCGGGGCCAGATCGGCACTGGACGTCGAAGCGTCTCCGTTTGCCGCATCTGACATGCGTGGAGCGAACATGCCATCGCTGATCAGACTTTCCTGATCAGAGTTGGCTGGATCAACGGCTGTGCAGCTTGTGAACCAGAGAATTAACCAGAGCGAGGTCCGCATGCGGTGAACCATATCACCGCGCTAGTTGCCTGCTCTGTTACAAAACACCAGTGAGTTCTTGGCGATTAGAAGCGGCCATGGCCGTGACCATGCTTGCCGCCGTGACCATGCTTCCATCCGTGGCCGTGGCCATGGCCGTGACCCGGACCAACGGGTACCACCACAGGAACTGGCTGTGGTGCTGGTTGCACGACGACCACTGGTGCGGGACGGACCACGACCGGCTGTGTTGGCGGCATCATTCGTGGAGGCGGTGGTTGTACGATTACCGTCGGTTGCCCCTGATCAGCCCAATGACCTTCGTAGTAGACCCACTGACCGCCTTCATTGACCCAGCGTGGCTCGACCCAGTGACGATGAGGGGCTGGCGGCATGACCCAGTGCCCAGCGCTCCACATGTGGCGACCCGCGTTCCATCGCCAATGCCCAGGTATCCAGACATGTCGCGGAGATGGCACGGCCGGACGTATTTCGACCTGGGGTGCAGGTGGTGCAACAACGATTCGAATGTGCTGCGCTTGCGCGGGCGCAGACATCGACAACCAGAGGAACAGCGAGGCAAGAAGGGTCCGCTTCATGGAAATATCCTAACTGAAAATGTGGGCTGTGTATCAATGCCTGACGACCTTGAACAGGAAGTTATTCGATAGGTCTGTGGCTCTGTGTTTTTCTTAAAAAAATCGGCTCTCTCGACGGTTGATGCCTGCGTGAAAACTGTCTACCTTCCTGCCGATCGACGCACTTTCACCCACCGAGAGAGCGACGCAGTCCCGACATTTTTGGGGCTCTTCTTGCTTGCGCAGAAGAGATCGTCTGTAATTCCCACTGTGCGGTGGAGGTCTCGATGAAGAAGTTTCTGGTGCTCGCGTTGCTTCTGGTTGCTGGTGGTGCGTACGCTGGCTATTACGTGGCTCCGGACAAGATGCCGCTGGTGATTCATCCCGAAAATCGGGCGTGTTCACGAGTTGCTGCGCTTTGTGAAGGAAAGTCGGGAGCCGAATGCACCGACTACTTTGCAGATCTGCGCAAGATGTCCGGTGATGAGTCGATTCGCAAACCGATCCGTTGCGTCATGGATGCCCAGAGTTGTGGAGAAGCGGCGGGTTGTATGGCTGGTGGCGGTGTGAACGCGATCTTCAAGGCTGGCGAGCAGTTCCTCAAAGGAATGAACAAGTCACTTGGTGAATAGCTGGGCTCGCTGCGACGATTGTGTCGCAAGGGGACACCACTAGATTCGCGCTTCCTGTGCGGCCTGCGCAATGGCCGCGAGTCCTGCCACCAGCTCCTCGTACTTCGGCCAGCCGTAGCCGATCCTCATGTATTTGCGCTCCATTTCGAACCAGTGACCGGGTCCGACAAACGTCTTGTGTTGGATGTTGAGGACTCGGTAAAAGCGCTCAATGTCGACAGGATAGGAGTCACGAAAGCGTGGGAAGCAGACCACTCCACCTTCGGGGCGAACCCATTCCAGCGCACGCTGTTCCGCCATCCACGCATCCAGAACGGCGAAGTTTCGTTTCATCGCCGCAAAGATGGCAGGTGAAAACTGAGCCTTCCGTTCTAGGAACCGGAGCGCAATTTCCTCATCCACCACAGAGTTACAGATAAAGATCTGCTCCTTGGCCGCGAGCAGGGTTTCCATCAGCCTGCGATCGCGACAGATCAGCCAGCCGATGCGGATTCCTGGGAGTCCCCACGTCTTTGACAGACTGCTTACAGAGAGTACCGGGCTGCCCTGTTGGTTCGGCTTTACCAGCGATGCAGCGACAGGAAGTGGACCTGAAAACGCCATCTCGCGATAGGTCTCATCCACCAGCAGAGTGACTCCTTTGCGGGCGCATAGATCCATGATCTGGCGCAGCTCTGCTTCGCTTAACATGCTGCCGGTGGGATTGTGCGGAACAGTCAGGCTCACCAGCTTGGTCTGGGGATGAATCTGACTGGCCAAACGATCCAGGTTCGGGCGGAATCCTTCCTCGAATCGCAACTCTAGGAAGTCGATCTCTGCTCCAATCGCACGCGGTGTCTCGATGTTGGTGGCGTAGTTGGGCTTCTCCACCAGCAACCGATCTCCTGCTCGCAGTAGGGAGGTTGCTATGACAAACAGCGCCGACGCTGCACCAGCGGTAATGAGTACCTCATCCGGAGTCACTCCACTATCCGCTGCGATGAGTTCGCGCAGGCGCCGATTCCCTTGATGATCTCCGTAGCAGAGGATCAGACTTCGTAGATCGAGATCCAAGTCACCAAGCTGTGCATCTGCAAAGGAACTCTCGGTGAGGTTGTACTTTACGTTTTCATAACCCATCTGCTCAGGCGATTCGATCTCGATGGGCATGCGGACATATTTCATGGAATTGTTCCTTATCGGCCGCGCCAACTAGGGCGGACTTTGATCACGAAGAGCTGCCAAGACGGCAGGCTCATGTTCTCTCACACGAGCCCGGATCAGAAACGCGTTGGCCGATGGACCACCGAGCCTGCGCAGAGACTGTGCGGCCTGGACGCGAACGTGTACATAGGGGTCATCAAGCAGAGTCTTTCCGAGCGCCGGAATCGCCCGCTCATCACCGAGTTGTCCCAGGGCGGCCACTACATCCACTCGACTGCGTACCGTTTCCAGTTGCCGAACCAGCGGTGCGGTCACCCGAGCATCGTGACTTTCCCCGAGTAGTCGGAGTAGCGGTCTTACCTGATCCGGTTCATCCATTGCGATCGCTGCTGCCAGCACCTGAAGGGAGTCCTGTACACAGTGTTGCTGCTGCTTCATCCGGCAAGTCGGTTGACTCCACTGTGACAAGGCTGCGGCCAAACGCTGCGAGGCAGGTGCTTTGGCGTCGGCAAGAAGCGTCTTCAGGAGTTCCGAAGATTCCGCGGTTTGTCCGCCCAAACGAGTCAGCAGCACGGCGGCCCAGCGTCGCTTTTCTGGCTCTCCAGTGAGTAGGAATCGCGTGGACAGAGCTTCCTTGGCACGAGAAAGTGCGTCTGATTCTGGCTCCAAGATAGGGTCCGGATCAGTCGCTCGCAGTGGTACCGCTTGCGTCGCAAGCAGAGCCGCCAGCGAGATCGCTTCAAGTTGGATGGATTCGGTAGCACTTGGGTCCGCAATCAACTGCATCAGCAAGGGGAGGGCTGTTCGATCACCCAGTCGGCCTCGGGCCAGTGTATTTTCGGCATGCTCTGCCAAGGCGCTGCCGGTGCTGGCGGTCGGATGCTGCGTGGTCGCCGCTTGCTCGTATTGTCGCGCCTCCTGAAGCAATGTCAGGAGTCGCCCCCGTAGCTCGATTGCTCGTCGAGGATCGCTGTCAACCAGGTTCCTCCGTTCGCCTGGATCACGGACCAAATCGAACACCTGACAGCTATCATCGCCGAGATCGCAAATCAGCTTGTGGTCTCCGTAGACCACCATTTTTCGTTTGCCGATTTCGCTCCAGATCGCACGCTGAGGCAGCGCATTCTGTTTGGTCAGCAGCCACGGTGCCAGATTCTGTCCGCGCATCTCCAGGTTTGGTTCAATGTCGAGCAGGCCCAGCAGCGTCGGTGCTACATCAATCAAACCGACCGGTTGCGGATACGTGGCAGGTCCAAGCAAGGCGTGCTGAACAGCGGTATCCACCATGAACAGCGGCACCCGCGACTGCTCGTCATAGAGACTGCTTCCATGATAGCGCCCCCCATGTTCACCGAACTCCTCGCCATGATCGGCAGCGAAGATCAGCAGCGCTCCCGGTCTGCTCTTGGCTAGGTATTCGGTGAGACGCGCAATCTGCTGATCAACATGGTGAATCTCGCCATCGTAGCGTTCGCGGTCGGGGCGACTTTTATCGGGTCCACCTGGATGCACATCGTAGGGTTCATGGGGCTCCAGATAGTGAATCCATGCAAACACCCGCTCCGGACGTTCGGACTCCAAAAAATCGATCACCTGCTGGGTCCGTCTTTCACCCACCAAATACTCGACCTTGACGTACTCGAAGCCATACGCAGAGTCTTCAAGCGCTTGCAGTCGCTCGTGCTCTACGAAGAACACCGACGGTGGATAGAAGGCAGCGGTCTTATAGCGGTAGTTGCGCAAGATGAGCGGCAGCGTCTTGTGACTCCCTGCATCGTGACCAAGCTGCATCAGCGCATAGACCGGTTTGCCTGTCAGCAGGGTCGCCACCGCGAAGGACGTATGCGGTACCTGAGTATACGCTCGGGAAAAGCGTACCCCGTGCTGCGCCAGGCTGTGCATCTTCGGCGTCACTTCGGGGGTCAGCCGATCGTGTCGGAAGGCGTCGATCGTGATCAGGAAAACGTCGCGATCCGCAAGACGGGGGCCGCTGTACGAAGGCGGGCGCTCTACGTTGTCGGCAATGGCGGTGGTGCGTGGTGTCACGCGGGCGCGCTTGGGCATAAGGTCCAGCACGCGACCGCTGAGCAGCGTGCTTTCCCGCACTACGCTTCGCATCGCCATCGCCCGTCGCAACTTATCAAGTGAGCGCATTCCTTGCCACAACGCGAGGCCGATCAGAATCGTCAATCCTACGTACCAATGAGATATCCGTGGAGGCTTTGGTATCGGAAGTGAGACAATCAGACCTGCCGTCAGAATCTGCGCGACCAGCAAGCTTCCGTGGAACCATGGATACAACCGAGGCAGCACCGTGCGATCGGCCACATGGAGTAGCAGCAGGAGCCCTCCCAACGCGACTCCGACAGCGAGGCGCTTGGCGATGACAGACGTCTCCAATCGAATCCACAACAAGCGGGTGCGCGGGGCCACTTGGATGAGGGCAAAAAACCCCAGTCCGAAAATCAGACTCGACCACAGAGAGCGCAGCGGCACTTTCTGCATTTGGCCGCCCAGGAACAGTGAGTAGGAGACCCAAGCGAGGAGGGGGGCCGCCACCATCGCCCACAGAACACCAGCGTGCAGCGGTTTCCGTCGCGAAATCAGCCAATCGGTCAGCACCATGAACCAGCCTCCGCTCACACCCAGTGGCAGCAGAACCAGCATTGACAGCGAGGTGATGTGACCCACTAGTCGAAGCTGTAGCCATCGCGAAGGAAACTGTTCAACGAGAGCCTGGCGACAGAAGAGCACATCGAGTAGGGCAAGCAGCAGTCCTGCCAGCAGCCCCCGCAGTGCAAACCGAATGGTGGGCAGTGCGAGTCGCTGCCAAGTTTTATCGCCAAGCTGCGAAAGTTCAGGCATCTGGAAGGATCCGCACGAGTTCGTCCGCAGCGGCGAGCAGTCCAAAGATTCCGCCACTATGCAAAAAGACCACCCTTTCGCCCAGTCCGCTTGTCGCTTTGCGCAGCTCTCCAAGGAGTCCACAGAATGCCTTTCCGGTATAGACCGGGTCCAGCAGGATTCCACTCCGCCGTGCTATCTCGGTGAGCAGTTGAAGCTCACTGGGTTGCGACAGGGCATAGCCTCGACCAACATAGCCATCGCGGATGTCGACCAAGGCTTCCACTGTTCCCATCGCCCGATCGATGACCGGATGCTTGAGGATCAGGGCCGCCTCGCGCAGGATCGCTGCGATGCGCTCGACAAAGTAGTCGCGATCGTCACAGACGTTGATTCCAACGACGCGCCAGGGCAGGTCATAGAGCAGCGTTCCCAAGATCAGTCCGGCCAGCGTTCCGCCCGAGCCCACCGCCGAGACAATCGTCAGTGGTTGTTCGGGATGTGGCACCTGCTCGCGCAGTTCAGCGATGCAGCGAAGGTAGCCCAGACAGCCCAGTCCGTTGGAACCACCCTCGGGAATTACGTAGCCATGCCGTCCGTGCTGGGCCAGCTCCCGCGCAGCCTCCGCCAGTATTCGTGCTCGATCCTGATATTCCGCACGGCTGATGAAGCGGACCTCGGCACCGAGCAGGCGATCGAGAAGCAGGTTCCCCGATGGAAGCGGAGGCTCTCCTTCGTGGCGGAGGAATAGTAGCGATCGCATCCCTTGCTGCGCAGCGATGGCAGCCGTGGCCCGACAGTGGTTGCTCTGCACGCCCCCACAGGTGATCAGCGTATCGGCTCCCTGTTGTTTCGCATCTGCCACGAGCAGCTCCAGCTTGCGAACCTTGTTGCCGGTCAGCGACACACCCGTCAGATCATCACGCTTGATGAACAGTGAAGGCCAGTCAGCATCGGGCCCAGTGCCATGACGCGGGCCCAGCAGTGAGGACAGCAGCACCGGCTGCGGTTCCAG
>CALLYL010000388.1 GCA_937859535.1 uncultured Myxococcales bacterium | reverse complement strand
GGGGGACACCGCACGCAGCGGACTGAGGCTGCAAAATTCGACACGACAGACGCTACCGGGGGGGACTTTGGCGGTGCTCGGCGATGGCGGGCTCCTTGGTGAATCGGCGCTGGAGCGGCTTAAACCCGGTGAGCGTCGCTTTCTCCAATACGGTGTCGAGTTGGACGTGGAAGCGACGCGGGTGAAACAGACGCAAAAAGAGGACCCGCAGCGACTGACCTTCGACCACGATACCCTCGAAGAGCATTTTCTCCGGCGACGCGATCAGCTCTTGCGGGTTGAAAATCGCAGCGGGCAGTCGCGTCAGCTCTACCTGGGGATGGGTCTGGCAGCCAACTCGCAGGTTCAGGGGGCCGATCGGCTCGATTTCGACCCAGAAAAGTCGTCACCAGTGGCGATCTTCGAGCTGGCACCGCAGAGTCGGGCCGAGCGACCGGTCACGACGATTGAGGGATTGGTCCGTCGGTCGGATCTGAAGTCTGTGCAATCGACTCGGCTCCAGATTTTGTCGATGACCAACACGGTTCCAGCCGCCGAGCGGGCGATCCTGGGTGAGGCCGCGTTGCGTCAAAAGGAAGTCGAAGAAGCGAGCAAGGAAACGGAAAAGGCGAGGGCCGAGATCAAGAAGACCGAAAAGGATCTAGAGCGGCTGCGCGAACACCTCAAAGCACTTGGCAAAGACAGCGGCGCTGGCCCGGAAGGCAATCCGTTGGTGAAACGGATGCTAGAGGCCGAAGATCGACTTTCGACGGCCCAGAAGCGCCTCGAGACGCTTGATGCCGATCAAGATCGCCGACGGGATGCCGTACGCAAGGTGCTCGAGCGACTACCGAAGACCAAGGACAAAGCGAGCGGAACCTAGCGCTGAAAGCTAAGCCCGACGCTTGAGGCGTCCCTGGCTGTCGACCTTGACGTCGAGGCTTAGTTCGTCGATTGCATTTTCGACGGCAGCACGCGCTGAAACCGTCAGCCCCGCATCGGCCAGACCTTCGATGATGCGGATCTTGATGCGGCGACTCTCTTCCGCCTTGTTGAGCAGCAGTCGAGTCAGTGGTTCGGCCACCACTTCCTGCTGACCTTGATGAAGCAGCGCTTCGACCGCCTTGAAGCGGACACCTTCATCAATGTCTTCGAGATAGGGCAAAAGCAGCTCGGCAATCGCCGGATCGCGATGCTCGCCCATGAAGTGAACGAGCTGGGTCTTTTTGCCGGGGTCGCGGACATAGTTGTTGTCGTTCTGTTCGCACAGCGCCCGTAGCGTCTCGCGGAAGTCGTCGCCCTTGGCAATCTGCTCCAGCACCTTGAGCGCCCAACCGAGGGTTTCGCTTTCACGCATGTACTTGCGCAGGGCTGGCAGAACCTTGGTCCCCATCCCAACCAGCTCGTGGTAAATCCACTCTTTTTCTTGTTCGTCCTCGATGGTCTTGTCGTAGACGAAGCTAAACCGTCGCAATAGGCCGATCACCGCTTCCGGGCTGCCATCGTCGCGGAGTAGCTCGAGTGCCCGAAAGCGATCGGGCGACTGTGCGTGCTTGTCGCTTGCACGCTGAATCATCTTCTGAAGGTTGCGGGCTTGCCGCCCTTCCTTGGTAAAAAAGTCTGCCAGGCCCAAGTCAGTACCTCGTTCCTCTACCAGATAAGACCGCACCGCAGGTCGCGCTAGGGCACGGGCAAAACTTTTATGGGTCTATGGCCGTGAATCGTCGGCGGGCGTCGCTCGGGGCTACTCTTTGCACAGCTCCATCCCGCGCTGGGCCTCTGGATTGGTGCTGTTCGGGCCGTTGAGAACCTTGGTGTAGTAGATCCGGGCCTCTTTGCAGTTCTTCTGCTTGTAGTAGGCCTTGCCGAGGAGAAGATACACATCCTGGCTGGTCGCTTTGTTCTTGAGCGCTTGCTTGCCCCACTTGATCGCTTCGCCGTAGCGACCGCGGCCGAACTCTGCTTCACCCATACAGGCCAGCGCGAGCCCGCGAATCTGCGTGTTTCCCGCTGCTGCGTAGCACAGGTTAAACGCCACTTCGTTCCGACTCGCGTTGATGGCCAGCCGTCCTTCTTCAATCTTCCCGAGTGCCGCCGCCCGATCAATAAACGGTGGCATCGTCAGATTGCCGAGCTTCCTGGGTCCATCACCGTCCTCGCGGTCCTTCTTCGGTGGGTTCACCTTGCCTGGGTTTGTATCTGCCACTTGTGGAGATTTTCCCGTCGCGCCTGCATCGGGAGGGCTCTGCGGTGGATTCAGCGGGGCCACTTTCGTACCCGCATCGACGACATTGCCCGGTTGAACCCTCACGGACCCAGCGTCGGATTGTGGCTTCGGCGGCGGCTGCGTCAGCACCCAGTACATCGTGCCCAGCAGGCCGATCAGACCGCCTGCGAGGGCGATTCCTCCAATGAGGATCGTGCGTTTGCCTCCCGGCTCTGGTTTCGCTGTGGCCAGATCGGTCGCCGACTTGCTCGGTGGCGGACGACTGGGAACGTGCAGGATCCCGGCTTGAATGTCCGCCAGGATCTTTTGCATCTCCGTCGCCGCATCAGTCATCGTCTGCGGGCGGGCGTCGACGGGTCGCGCCAACATCCGCATCACAAGCTGGCCCATCGCCGGTGGCACATCGGGGCGAAGGCTCGAAATTTCGACGGGATCCTCGGTCGCTTTGCGAATGAGGATGTCCATCATGTTCTCACCCGCAATCGGTGCCTTGCCGGTGAGCATCTCGTACATGATCGCGCCGAGCGAGTAGACGTCGCTGCGCGCATCGGCACCCTTCCCGGCGGCTTGCTCGGGGGCCATGTACTCGGGCGTGCCCATTGCCATGCCCGGCGTCGTCAGCTTCTGCTCTTTCGAGTCTTCCAACGACTTGGCAATTCCGAAGTCGAGCACCTTGACGAAGTCTTTGGTTCCGTCGCGGTGGATGAGGAAGATGTTCTCGGGCTTCAGATCGCGATGGATGATGTTGCTTTGGTGGGCCGTTGCGAGTGCCTGCGCCACCTGCGTTCCAATCGCCAGCGCATCGGTCACTGGGAGCCGCTTGTCTCGCTGAAGCCGCTGCGCAAGGTCGATGCCCTCGAGCAGCTCCATCACAAAGTAGAACGACCCATCAACGGTGGTACCGCTGTCGGTGACCTCGATGATGTTGGGGTGTCCGATTCGCGAGGCGGCCCGCGCCTCCATCCGGAAGCGGGCAACTACCTCGGGCGTTCGCGAGTAGACCGGGTGGAGGATCTTGATCGCCACCCGCCGGCCGATCTCGGTGTGCTCGGCCTCGAAGACGCGGCCCATGCCGCCTTCGCCGATCTTGCG
>CALLYL010000387.1 GCA_937859535.1 uncultured Myxococcales bacterium | reverse complement strand
CGAAACCCGCGCCGCGCTGAAAAAGGAACTCCACCACGCCCTGACCGCCCGAGCCGGAACCGAGGCATGAGGCTGGAAGCTTTTTTCGAGAAGTTCGAGCTATTCGCAGACGCGCCAAATGCGGTGGCGAAGATGCGGGAGTTGATTTTGGATTTGGCGGTGAGGGGAATGCTGATACCGCAGGGTTCCAATGAGGGCACAGCGACAGAACTGATTTCTGCCATCGTTGAGGAGCGGTCAGATTATGCGAAACATCAAAGCAGCAAGCTCAACAACTCGTCTCCGGTACATTCTCAATTCCGGTGCATTGGGTATGGACGCGACTTGGAGACATAGCGCTTCAGATTCAATATGGATATACTGCCTCGGCCGATGCTGCGTTGACCGATATTCGAATGCTTCGCATTACTGATATTCAAAATAATCGCGTAAATTGGCCATCCGTTCCCGGTTGCATCATTGAGAACGAAGAAGCTGAGAGATATTTACTCAGTCCAAATGATATTCTTATAGCTCGGACCGGCGGTACCATCGGAAAATCCTTCCTGGTTCCGGACGCTCCAGTAAAGTCTGTTTTTGCTTCGTACCTTATCCGCGTAAAGCCACCACGCTCAGTAGTTGCTCGATATATAAAAATCTTTTTGGAGTCTCCGCTCTATTGGTCACAATTGCGGGCAATGTCTGCAGGAACTGGACAGCCAAACGTCAACGGTCAAGCTCTTGGCCGACTGGAATTACCGCTTCCTCCCCTCGCCGAACAAAAGCGAATTGTGGCGAAGGTGGATGAGCTGATGGCGCTCTGTGATCGGCTGGAGGCGCAGCAGCAGCAGCGCGAGACCCGCCACACCGCCCTCGCCCACGCCTCCCTCACCCGCTTCGCCGACGCCCCCACCCCGGCGAACTTGGAGTTGTTGTTTCATAAGGCGTATGCGATTGAACCGGGCGAGTTGCGGAAGTCGATATTGACGTTGGCGGTGCAAGGGAAACTGGTTTCACAAGATGCGAATGATGAAGCAGTTGAGAACATGCTTCTGCGAATTCTGGAGGAACAACGGCTACTCAAACGCACAATGGCGTCGAGTATACGCATTCTAGTAGCAGAAGGGAGACTCGAATATGAAACACCAGAAAGTTGGCGATGGCTAACGCTCGAAGACATTTCGATATTCGGTCCAACGAATGGGATTTCGCCTAAATCGGTAGAATATGAAACTCCGGTGCGCTCGCTGACTCTTAGCGCCACGACTTCAGGCCGCTTCAAGGCGGAACATTGTAAATACATACCGATGGAATTGTCGACTGATTCCGATCTTTGGTTAAAAGATGGTGATGTACTTGTTCAGCGTGGAAATACTATAGATTATGTTGGCGTGGCTGCGGTCTATCATGGTGCACCACATCAGTTTGTATATCCTGATTTAATGATGAAAATCCGCGTGTCGTCAGAGGTCGATGTGGACTTCATTCATCTAGCAATGAGTTCGGAGCCTAGTCGCTCCTTTCTACGCGCCCGAGCATCTGGCACATCCGGCAGCATGCCCAAGATCAATCAGGTCACGTTGAAGAGCCTTCCGCTCCCAATTCCCCCCCTCGCCGAACAAAAGCGGATCGTTGCCAAGGTGGAGCAGTTGATGGGGTTGGTGGATCGGTTGGAGGCGCAGCTTGCGGAGTCGCGGGCGACGGCGACGGCGCTGCTAGAAGCGGTGGTGGCAGAGCTTTCGGCGGCGGCGTGACAGAATTGGGAGGCGGGTGACGGACTGTGTACTGAGCCGTCCCTGCTCGTACTTACTCAAGCTGGAAGGACTCGGCGACCACGACGATAACAAGCCAGGGCGGAACGCGATCACACAAGAGATCGTGCGGACAGCCTTGCGGAGCGCTATCTCCGCCATCCCTCCACACCGTTGACACCACATCCCGGTACGTCGCCCACAATTCGTAACAAATCGCACACATCATCTGCGTACTGTGGTGAGGATCGGTAGTCCTGAATTAATGATCCGCCCATCGCTGCTTACGTTTTCCTTGACACGTTCGTCTAATCGAATTAAGACCCTCCCATTCACACCGACATCGGAGATGAAGGGAGAGGTAATGAATGCTCTGCACACTGCCCACAAGAACGGGTCACGCGACATTACGGCAGTAATTGGGTCGACGCGGAGGGCGGTAGGATACATCCGTGTATCGACCGACCTGCAAGCAGCGGACGGACTGTCCTTGGACGCGCAGACTGCGGCCATCGAACAGTACTGCACGATGCAGGGACTGAAGCTCGTGCAGATCCACAAGGACGTGTTGTCTGGTGGAAAGTCGGAGCGGCCCGGACTTCAGGAAGCGCTGCGTTCGTTGCATCGAGGAGTGGATGTTCTCGTCGTGCTTAAGTTCGATCGACTCTCCAGATCGATCCGCCACTTCTGCGAGCTATACGAAACGTACTTCAAATCAGGAGAGAAGGAGCTGATCGCCATTCGGGAGTCCATACGTCTCGATTCATCGCTGGGCCGGGCGCTGGTGAGTATCTTGCTGGTGTTCGCGCAGATGGAACGAGAGGCCACCGCAGAGCGAACACGCGAAGCGCTGCGGCACATGAAGACGTGCGGATATCACCATGGGAAGGCTCCTTATGGATTCATGAAGGTGCCGCGTGCGGATGGCTCCCGGTACAAAGCTCTCGTTGAGAATCCCGAGCAGCAAGCGGTGCTGGCAGACATCAAGCGCTCGCTTGGTGCAGGCGAAAGGATCACCGACATCGCGGCCCGGATGGATGCTGCTGGGATCAAAGCACCTATCGGGAAGAAGTGGAATACCAGCTATCTGTATCAGCTTGCTGATCGACTTGGCTGGCGTGCACAGACGCGGCACAATGAGCGCCCGCATAGCGAAGAAGATGTGCGGGCTCGCATCGTCGAGCTGCGCAACCACGGGCATACGTATCAGCAGATCGCGGCGATTCTGAATGAACAAAACTGGGTGCCACTCAGAGGGCAAAAGTTCACCGAGTCGAGCGTCGGAAAACTCATCCGAGCGACGGAGCCAACGAAGTATCTGACGCCGAAGCAGTACCTGGAAGCGATGCTTCGCAACATGGAGCAGGAGCACAACAAGCTGCACTCCGATGAGCCGTTCAAGAGGCCCGGGTTCCCTCGGTTGGCGGTGGTGCTGAAGGAGGCAGGGTACTTGACACCGAAGGGACACGATCACTGGTGGCCAGCGCAGGTGCAGCAGCTATTGGAGGGCCGCTTCGAGTCCTACTACAACCGGTCGACCCAGACGGACTGAACGACCAGCGCGCCAAGCCGGCGATGTTCTTGGGACGTGGCCGGCCTGGCACTTTGGCACTTATTACGATTGCCACATTCTGCCATTGGGACGGTGGAGCAGTTTGCGCGTGCGTTTGCGGGTTTGAGCTATTCACAGGGCATTTGCGCTGTGCCTCCATCCAATACGTGGATTGGTGGCGGGAGTTCGCACCGCTCACGTGTTCACGGTGATTTGACGCTCTCGTTGACAGCCCGAAGGACACTCTTCGGATTCGCACCGCTCGTCACGACTCACAGGAGGTAGAGGACTGACGCATTGACGGAGACGCCGCTCGGGACAAACAAGTCGCAGCGGTTCGAGCCGCAGAACTACGCACGCATGGGATG
>CALLYL010000386.1 GCA_937859535.1 uncultured Myxococcales bacterium | reverse complement strand
AGACCCAGGATGAAGTCCTCTGCGGCATAGTCACGCACCGCATCGAATCCTCCCATCGCTTCGAGATCAGCGCGCCGAAACGCGTTGGATTTCCCGTTCACCAAGGTCTGTCCACCGGCATCACGCGCCGCAATCGCCCCAGCCGCGAAATGAGACATCAGGTACACGTTGTCGAAGAGCGAGCCGAGCGTCCGCTCTCCTTCTGCGGCAAAGATGTGTGTGACCAGACCGACCTTGGGATCCTCCAGTCGGGCGGCAATTTCGGGAAGGTAGCCATTCCCCACTCTCACGCTGGCATCACTCACCAGCAACACCTCATGCTGCGCAGCCTTGGCGAGTGTGATGAGCTGATTCACCTTGGGATTGAGTCCTGGCGCTCCTTGCTGTAGCACCAGCCGGAATCGGCCTGGCCATCGCTCGATCATCTGTCGTGCCACCGGAACCGCCGGATCATCCTCTCTGTGCACCCCAAGGAGTACCTCATACTCCGGATAGTCCAGCTCTGCGAAGGAAGTAAGGTTCTCTGTAAGCCCGTCATCGCAGCCGGCCAGGGGCTTCAGGATCGAGATCGCCGGAACCGGGCGAGAAGGACGCACCATCTGCGCACGAAGGAATCGCCAAAGGAGTGCGGCCTGGATGGCGACACAGACAACTCCCACAGAAGCAATCAAGAACAACGCGAATGAAGAGAAAGACACGTTGGCTCCAGCAATGTCCGACCGTGAAATGTATAGCAAGAATGCTCCCCATCAGACACGCTGATTTCCGAAAGGAAAGAGAGCAAAGTTACAAACATCGGACCAATCAGAGTCGCAGGATGGCGGCAGCGCTCGCGAGTCGCTCCATAATGAAGCGTATTATATACATAATATTTCCTTGGTTGCCGATACCTACCGGCAACGGTTCGCTGATCAATATGCTCGCCCTGAGCGAGCCGGATCAGGTATATGGATTCATAAGTGTCGATGGCTCCTGAGTCCCGCCTGCAACGTGCGCTGCGATTCCTCACGTCTATGCTGACGGGCGGAGCCGCGACGCTGGTGGACTTTGGTGTACTGACCAGCCTCGTCGAGTTGCTTCATGTCTCACCCACCCGAGCGAATATTCCGTCTCTGCTCGCGGGTGCTACGATTCAGTTCGTTGGCAATCGCCACATGGTCTTCAAGGCCGGACATTTGGCGGTCAGACCGCAGCTCCTGGGATTCATCGTGGTTGAGATAGGAACTTTCGCGCTCAACGCCGTTAGCTTTCATCTCCTGGTCAAGCTGACCGGTGTTCCCTATCCAATCGCCAGGCTACTCTGTTCGTTTGCGGTGTTTGCGACGTTTAGCTACCCGCTGTGGAAGCGAGTCTTCGCAGAAAACCCAACCGAACGAGGGTAATGGACGCACCACGACTTCCCCGCGCTAGAGCGACGGATCAAGGGAATTACTGAGAGCGTTCTCGACGGGTCAGTGAGTAGGCTCGCTAAGATTCGACTGGAAGCGCTGGTGGATGACATCAGCCAGCGATCGGAAACGCTGACCAAGTACGGCACCATCTTTGGCACACCAGCCTACATGGCGCCGGAACAAGCCGCTGGTGGTGAGGTCGATGGCCGGACGGACCTGTATGCACTCGGAGCAGTGATGTATGAGCTGCTGACCGGCTGGGTGCCCTTTGATGCAGATGATCCATCGGTCATCTTGCGGCAGCAGATTCTGGCACCGGTTCCTCCGATGTCGCAGAAAGCTCCGTCGGTCAAAGTGCCGGCAGCGCTTGATGCGATGGTCATGAAGCTGCTCGAAAAGAACCCGGACAATCGGTACAAGGATGCGCGGCATCTGCTCGATGCACTCGCGGAGCTGGCGGCGGCAGAAGGCCTTCGCTACGAGCCGTCCTCACCACTCGGTCGCCTGAACATTCCCAACTCTGGAGTGCGCGATCTCGACAATCGGCCCACCGTGATGGGCGACAAAGACTACCCCGGCCAAGCGGGTGCCGGGGAATCGATGGCGCAGATCGATATCATCAACAATGAATCGAGTCGTGGCGGCAGCCTTCCTGCGACGTCCGGCCCCAAAGGAACCGGTGGCGTACCGGTGATGAGAGGTGCGGATGGCAGCGGCAAAAACCCGGCCAACTCTCCTCACAAAGACGCGGCGGCGAGCGCGGAAGCACACCGGGCGGTAGGTGTAGCTGCAACCGTTCCGGCAATGGCCTCCTCAAGCGGCGAGACCCCTGCCCCACTACCCACAGCGACCACCCAAAAGATTCAGGAACGGGTCGCCAAGATTGTTGCTGTACTCGGGCCAAAGTGGACCCAACTGCTCACGTGGGTCCGCTCCAAGCTCCCGGAAAAGCACCGAGGTATTTCGCAGTGGGCACTCGGAACCGCCGTGGCTGCGCTGCTGCTACTACCAGTGTTCTTTGTGTTCGGAATCTTGCTCAGTGGTGAGGATGACGGCGACACAGCGGTCGTCGGGATGGTCGGCTACGCAACCGACTCCGATATGCAGAAAGCGGTCGAAAAGGGTCCAGCCGCTCTGCTCAAGCTCCGCAACAAATATCCGAACGACTCGCGTACTCATCGCGCTCTGGTCAAGGCCTATGGCAAAAGCGGAGAACTCGGTTCCGCCCTGCAAGCGATCACGCCGCTGCTTCAGATCGATCCGGCTGCGGCCTATGATGAACAGATTCTTCGTATCGTTGCGGATGCCGCGCTCCAGCCGCAGACCTCGGAGCCTGCGATGCAGCTTCTGGAACAGCAAATGGGAGAATACGGGGTCGACACGCTGATCGACCTGGCCGATCGCACAACAATGGAACCGTATCGCGGACGGCTGGCCCAGAGCCTCGCCAAAGACAGCGTACGACGGTTGGCATCACCGGACGGTCTGATCGTTCTCGATCTGCGCAGCGCGAGCTCTTGTGAAGCCAAACGCGCACTCCTTGGCAAAGCGGGCAAGCAAGGCGGACGACGCACGCACGAGCTACTCCTCAAACTTCAGGTGCCAAACGGCTGTGGACCTGGGGGCCAAGCGGACTGCTGGAGCTGTCTGCGCAGAGGCAACCCGCTGCAGGCGGCCATCAACGAGATCAAGCAGCGCGGGCTGTAGTACGACCGATTCGAATCAGAACACCAGCATCGGATCCTCACTCGGCCGTGGCCTGGGTCGACGATATGGAGTTAGCTGCATGGTGATCTCGATGTGCGCGATGCACAGACTCGGGCGCTGCTGATTCCAAGCGCCCGTGGGCAGAGCCAGATTCGCAAACAGCCTCGACAGGCAACTGATCTGCTTTGGCTTAAAGCCGCTGCTGCCGGGTGCCTGCGCACACCCCTTTACGCGACCGGAATCGGCAAACGGACAGCTCAGCGTGACCTTCCCTTGTACATAGCCGCTCGACAGACACTCCCTCACGTCGTCTCGTTTGGACTGCACCGCATCTTCAAGAGCGGTCTTCGGACATCCAGCAGAGGGGCTGACGGCCAAGGTAAGGCGTGGCGGTGGAACTCTGTCGGCCAAGACCTGCTCCGCCCCAAACAGAGTCATCCCAACAACCACACCCCGCCACCACGCTCCGCTCGCATGTCCACAGATCAACCGCTGCATCTTGATCGTCCTTCCTTTCCACAGCACACGATTCACATGTCCACACAGTACAGACTCTGTATCTGCCTCTTTACTGACCGATGCGCTTCCCAACCAAGTCCACCAAGTCGCCTTGGGTAAACTGCATGTCGAGCACGTGCGTCCCAAAGCTCCGGTTCAATCGCCGATCCTCTAGATCGACCGGCGCAACCCGTTTTTCTCCCGGCGCAGCCGCAGCCGAAATCCCCAAATAACGATATCCCTCGGGACTCGTCATACACGCCGCATCGTAGTAACCACGAAACAGCACAAATGGAGTGGTCACACCGTCCACGCCAGCCATCAGCTTTCGAGTCTGTGCATCCACCGGATAGTATGTCCGTGATAACCGCCTCGACTCCGTGCTGCCCGGCTCCACAGGATTCACACACGCCGGTTCATGTCCAGGCGGAGGCGGAAAGATCGCTTTGCGGGTATCCCCTCCCATGCGAAACGTCCGAAACGCCACCACGCAGCCTGTTTCATCAGGACGACTGCACAGCGGGATGTTGTCAAAGGATCCGCCAGTGAGCTTCCCGTTCGGCACCTCGACCGGTCCCCCCACCGGCATCGCCAGCATCAGTCGTTCACGCATCGCCGGATCGTGATCGAACACCTGCCGCAGCAGCCGAGAGATCATGTCGGCCCCTTGGGAGTGTCCGATGAGGACTACTTTGCGACCGCGATTGTGTTGTCCCATGTAATGCAGGAAGGCATCCAGCACATCGGAATAGGCGGTCTGAAGGAAGCTCTCTCGACGATCCTTCCCGGCGAAGTACGTACCGATCGTCGCTTGCCGATACAGGGGTGCATACACCGCACACACTTCGCCAAACCGAGCGGCCTGAGCAAGGACGGTGCGACGCATCGGGGCCAGATCAGAAAACTCGGTATGATTGGCCGCCGTAAGCTGCACATCGACGGTGGGATAGACATAGAAACAGTCGACCTTCGGATCAGGAATCGCCTGGTGCGCGACAACTGTCTGAGACCCATCGGGATGAATCTCGGTCGCGGTCAGATCGGACGCACAGACATCACCTGGCTTGCCAGGTCGACAGAGCCACATCGCATCCCGCGCATACGTTGCGCTGGAATAGCCAACAAATGGACTGCGCAGATCCGCAGGAATACGAGCCGGAACCGCCGGGCTATGACAGCCCGCCATACTGGGTGACACTACAGGAAGGATGACCGAAAGGAACGCAAGGGGTCGCATCGAACCATG